>WQYA01000002.1 GCA_009781495.1 Cystobacterineae bacterium | reverse complement strand
CTCGCCGGTAGGCGAAACGGAGCGGAACGTGTGAGGCGGGAAAGCAAAGCTTTCACGACTCATGAAGTGGAGCGGAGTTAAACGAGCGAAGCGAGTTTCAACCTACTGCTGCCGCGCAGCGGAAAACGGCCGGGCCGCAGGCCCAGCACCAAAAACCCCGCCCGGGAGGGTAAAAAAATTGTTTTTAAAAACAGCCCGGGCCGCAGGCCCAATACCCCCCCCTGGAAGGGGGAAAAATGCTTTTACCCTCCGGGGCACGCTTATTGGGCTTTTAAACCATCCATGTGCCCCTGTATAAAAAACTCCGCCGCCTTATAGCTGGAGCGTACCAGCGGGCCCGAGGCCACATAAAGAAAACCCATCCCCTCAGCCAAACGCGCATAGGCCTCAAAGGCCTCCGGGGGGACAAAACGCTGCACCGCCAGGTGCCTGGGCGAGGGTTGCAAATATTGCCCCAACGTTAATATGTCTACCCCTACCCTGCGTAAGTCGCGCATGGCCCCCTCTAACTCCTCGTCGGACTCCCCTAAACCTACCATTAACGAGCTTTTGGTATAAAACCCCTCCGGCTGCTGTTTTAAAAAACGCAACACCTCCAGAGACTGCGCATAACCGGCCCTCCTGTCCCTTACGGAGGGGGTTAAACGCTCCACCGTTTCCAGGTTGTGCGCCGCTACCGTGGGCCGGGCCCGCGCCACCTGCGCCAAGTGCTGCGTATTGCCCTGAAAGTCGGGAATCAACACCTCCACGAGGGTTTGAGGGCTTTGGCTGCGCAGCCTTTCAAGGGTACGCGCAAAGTGGGCCGCGCCGCCGTCGGGCAAGTCGTCCCTGTCCACGGAAGTCACCACCACATAGCGCAGGGACAAGTCCTTGGCCACCTGGGCCAAAGCCTCGGGCTCCGTCTCGTCCAGGGGGGCAGGGGCCCCTGTGGGCACGTGGCAAAACTTGCAGGCCCGCGTGCATATGTCGCCCATCAGCAAAACCGTAGCCGTGCCGCTGCTCCAACATTCGCCGAGGTTGGGGCAGCGGGACTTTTCGCATACGGTGGCAAGGCGGCTTTTGGCCAGCAAGTCCTTAACACGCTCATAGCCGGCGCCCTGGGGGAAGCGTATTTTCAGCCAAGGGGGTTTAGGCCCCTGGGGGGTAGGGGGGGCATAGGGCAAGCGTTGAGAGGTAGCCATAGGGTGGGTTTATGGAGTCTTAAGGGGGGGCGTCAAAAGTTTTTTTCCTGCGGGGGGGGTGGAAGCGCATTCCTTTGGGCCTTGCAGGCGGCTACGGGGGCATAAAACCACCCTAACCCCCCTAACCTCCTCTCCCTTCTCTAGCCTCCCCTCCCCCTCTGGGGCCCTTTTATTCCAATACAATTTTACGGATACAGTGGTTGCCATAATCCGCTACATAGAGGTTGCCCTCTAAGTCTAGGCTAATGCCATGAGGGGAATTAAACCGGGCATAACTCCCTATGCCGTCCTGAAGCTGGCCCAGCGTACCGTCGCCGGCAAGGGTACTCGCCTCTCCCTGCGGCGTCACCTTGCGTATACGTTGGTTGCCGTTGTCCACCACATAGAGGTTGCCTGAAGCGTCTATGGCCATTCCATAAGGGAAATACAAGCGTGCATCCTCTGCCGCGCCGTCGAGAAAATTCGCCTCATCGCCCAAAAACGTTTCCACCTCCCCCTGCGGCGTCACCCTGCGAATGCGGTGGTTGCTGCTGTCCGACACATAGAGGGCGCCTTGCGCGTCTATAACGATTCCATGAGGGGCATAAAATCGTGCATCCTCTCCCGGGCCGTCGGCATCTCCTGTTATCGGACCATCCGCCACCGTGCCGCCTGCAAGCGTGCTCACTTCCCTATCCGGCGCCACCTTGCGGATGCGGTGGTTGCCGCTGTCCGTCACATAGAGGTTGCCTTCTGAGTCTATGGCTATACCATAAGGAAAACCAAACAAGGCATGGGTTCCAACGTCGTCAAGGTAGCCGAAACCGTCTCCAGCAAGCGTTTCCACCACTCCGTCCCGTGTCATCTTGCGAATGCGGTGGTTGTTGCTGTCCGCCACATAGAGGGTGTCTTGCGCGTCTATGGTTATTCCACGAGGGTAATAAAACCGTGCATCCTCTCCCGGACCGTCGGCATTGCCTGTTATTGGACCATCCGCCACCGTGCCGCCTGCAAGCGTGCTCACTTCCCCATCCGGCGCCACCTTGCGGATGCGGTGGTTGTTGCTGTCCGTCACATAGAGGTTGCCTTCTGAGTCTATGGCAATGTCCTCGGGAAATCTAAACTGTGCTTCCTCCCCCGGGCCATCGGCATTGCCCGGAATGCCGCTGCCGGCAAAGGTGCTGACAGTAACCGTCAACACATAGCTAAAGTGCTCAGCGGAGGTGGCGGTTTTGCTGCTTTCATGGCGGGTTGTCGTCACGCTTATGGGGCCGCTGCAAGCCTTGTTTTTGGGCACCACCACACTCAACTTCCCAACCTCAGCCCTCACAACCTCAACCTCAACCTCGTTGAGCTTCACCACATTCTCTCCGACATCCATGCTGAAGTTGTTTCCAAAAATGCTGAGCTCTTCGCCAAACCGCGCCTCAAGGGGGCTAAAACCGCTGATGACGGGCATGCCGACAAGAGACTCCAGCGATACATAGGCGCATACGCCATCGTCGCCTATCTCCGCTTCCTTGCCGCCGACACAAACAGCGCCTCCTTGACAGTCGTCATTGTTGCCCACTTTGCATGTGCCGGGTATGTGGCAAGCAGAAACCCAAAGCGCGAAGACAAAAGCCTGGCTGAGTCGTTGTGCTTTCATAAGCATCCCCTGAAGTCTTTGGCGCCTATGGCTGCCTCCCTGTCCCCGTTGCTGCCCTCTCCTAGCACCCCGGGTATTTCTCCCCCACATAGGCCATCCTGCCCTATAGCACGCTTTATAATAAAAACCAATCCCCCCCCTAAACCTAGGCCGACACCCCTTTATGTCCAGACTTAACAAACTCTATTCTAAAACAATCTTCCGGATACGGTGGTTATAGGTATCGGTCACATAGAGGTTACCCTCTTTGTCTATGGCGATACCCCAAGGATGACTAAAGTGTACTTCATCCCCCGTCCCGTCAGCATAGCCATCTGTGCTTCCGACGAGCGTGCTCACCCCCCCCTCCGGCGTCAGTTTGCGGATGCGGTTATTTTGGCTGTCCGTCACATAGAAGTTGCCCGCCGCGTCCGCTATCACCTTGGAAGGATAACGAAACTCTGCGCTCGTTCTCGTGCCGTCGGCAGAGCCTGTCGAGCCTTTGCCGGCAACCGTGCTCGCCTCTCCCTGCTGCGTTACCTTGCGGATGCGGTGGTTGCCATAATCCGCTACATAGAGGTTGCCTTCTGCGTCTATGCTGAGGCCACGCGGCCTATAAAACTGTGCAGAATCTTTCGCGCCGTCGACATAGCCACCCAGCTCTGCTCCTGTCGGGCCGCTGCCTGAAAGTGTGCTGACGACCCTGTCCGGCGTCACCTTGCGAATGCGGTGGTTATAATGGTCCGAAACATAGAGGTTGCCCTCTGTATCTGTTTCAATGCCAAAAGGCCGATTGAATTGCGCGGTGTTTGCCCCACCGTCCACATAGCCACCGTTGTTTGAGCCTACTGGGCCACTGCCGACAAGGGTACTGACCACTCTGTCCGGCGTCACCTTGCGAATGCGGTGGTTATGGGTATCCGCTACGTAGAGGTTGCCCGCTGCACCTATGACGATGTCCGCAAGGTAAGCAAACTGTGCTGCATTTGCCGTTCCATCGTTAAAACCCATCGTTCCGCTGCCCGCAAACATGCTGACAACCCCGTCTGGCCTCACCTTGCGGATGGAATGGTTGTAACTGTCCGCCACATAGAGGTTGCCCTCTTTGTCTATGGTTATGCCGAGAGGTTGATTAAATCGCGCAACATTTCCCCCACCTTCAGCATAGCCGCCGCTGCTTGAGCCTGTAGGGCCACTGCCGGCAAGCGTGCTGACAACAGCCGTCGGCACATAAGTGAAAGCGGCGGTGGAGGTGGCGGTTTGGTTTTCCACCGTCACTTGCACAAGGCCACTGCAACTCTTGTTTTTGGGCACCACCACACTCAACTTCCCAACCTCAACCTTCACAACAACGGCCTCAACACCGTTCAGCTTCACCACATTCTCTCCGACATCCATGCTGAAGTTGTTTCCAAAAATGCTGAGCTCTTCGCCAAACCGCGCCTCAAGGGGGCTAAAACCACTGATGGCGGGCATGCTGGCAACAGACTCCAGCGATACATAGGCGCATACGCCATCGTCGCCTATCTCCGCTTCCTTGCCGCCGACACAAACAGCGCCTCCTTGACAGTCGTCATTGTTGCCCACTTTGCACGTGCCCGTTATGTGGCAGGCAGAAACCAAAAACATCAAAGCAAGGGTTTGGCTGAGTTTTTTTGCTTTCATAAGTATTCCTGTTGGATGGGCGTCTCTTGCATCCAGGCACAGCTCTCAGAGCAGACAAACGCTATTCTAAAACAATCTTCCGGATACGGTGGTTGCTGCTGTCCGTTATATAGAGGGTGCCTTGCGCGTCTATGACAATGCCGTGAGGAAAATAAAAACGTGCGTCTCTCCCTTTGCCGTCGGCATAACCCCGCTCGCTGCCCGCAAGGGTGCTGACCCATCCGGCCGGCGTCACCATGCGGATGCGGTTGTTATACCCATCCACCACATAGAGGTAGTCATTCCTCTCGTCTATGGCCATGCCATGGGGAAAATTAAACCGCGCCTCATTTCCCGGGCCATCGGCATAGGTGCCATTGTCTTCGCCTGTAGGGCCACTGCCGGCAAGCGTGCTCACACTCCCGTCCGGCGTTAGCTTGCGAATACGGTTATTCCATGTGTCCGCTACATAGAGGGTGCCTGTCTTGAAGTCTATCGCAACGCTGTTGGGATAGTTGAAGTGGGCCGCATTTTCCGTGCTGTCGGCAAAGCCCGGCGTACTGCCGACAACGGTGCTCACCTCTCCCGCCTGCGTCACCTTGCGAATGCGGTTGTTTCGGCTGTCCGCCACATAGAAGTCTCCTGAAACGTCTATGGCTATGCCGTCAGGCTCATTAAACTGTGCCGCCCCTCCTGTGCCGTCGGAATCGCCCCGCGTATTCACACCACAACTGCCTGCAAGGGTGGTGATGGTTCTCGACGCTCCAGCATCCATCCTGCGAATGCAGTGATTCATACTGTCCGTTATATAAAGGTTGCCCGCTGCGTCTATGGCCAAACCCCAAGGGGAATTGAAGCCGCTGGCAAGCGTGCTTACCTCTCCGTCCGGCGTCACCATGCGAATGCGGTTGTTGTTGGCATCCGTCACATAGAGAACGCCTGAAGCGTCTATGGCTATGCCGTCGGGAAAATTAAACTGTGCGGCGCTTCCCTTGCCGTCGGAATAACCCTGCGCGCCTCCGACAAAAGTGCTGACGGTGGCCGTCGGCACATAGGTGAAAAGGCTGCCGGAAGTGGCGGTTTTGGCGCCTACCGTCACGCGCACAGGGCCCGTACAGCGCATGCTTTTGGGTATGACAACTTTTATCTCCGTCTCCGTGGCAGAGCGAATTTCAGCAGGCTCGTCATTCAAGGTGACACGGTTCTCCGAAGGAACCGTGCTGAAGTCTTCTCCCGAAATGATGAGCTCTTCGCCAAACCGCGCCTCCAGAGGACTGAAACCGATGATGCGGGGATTGAGATGGATGATGACGGGGGGCTTATCCTCATGAACGCATATGCCATCGGCACCCGCCTTCGCGTTTTCATCACGGGAACAAACATTGCCAGGAATACAGTCGGTGTCCTTCTTGCACGCGCCGGGTATGTGGCAAGCAAAGAGCCCAAACACCAAGGCAAGCGCTGGGCTAAGTTTTTGTGCGTCCATGGACATTCCCTCGAATATTTCTTGCGTGAATCCACCCCTGTTGCCCTCCTACCCGGCCCTGGAGGCTCCTCCTCTTGCCTACATATACAGACTCTAGGGGGTTATAGCATAGCTTTAAAAAAACCTACCTGCCTAAGGCCAAAGCGACACCCTGTGGGCACCCCCCTGCACCCCCTCCCCCCCCTTTGGGCTAAGCAACTTCTATTCCAATACAATTTTTCGGATGCAGTGGTTATAGGTATCCGCCACATAGAAATTGCCCGTCTTCAAATCCAAAGCAATGTCGTTGGGGCCATAAAACTGTGCTGCCTCCCCCAGGCCGTCGGTATAGCCATGGTTCTCAGCGCCTGTAGGGCCACTTCCGGCAATCGTGCTCACCTCCCCCTTCGGCGTCATTCTGCGGACGCGGTTGTTCCATATGTCCGCTATATAGAGGTTGCCCGCACCGTCTAGGGTGAGACCGGCAGGATAGTTAAACCACGCGGCGCGTCCTGTGCCGTCGGCAACACCAAAACCACATTGCTCGTGGCCGACAAGCGTGCTGACTTCTCCCTTCGACGTCAGCTTGCGAATCAGGTGGTTGCCCGTATCCGCCACATAGAGGGTGCCCGCTGCGTCTATGGCTAGGCCACGGGGTTGATTAAAGCTTGCGTCTGCCCTTGCACCATTGGCATGCCCCAGCGCTCCGCTGCCGGCAAACGTGCTGACAACACCCTGCGGCGTCACCTTGCATATGCGGTTATTGCCCATATCCGCTATATAGAAGTTACCCTCCTTGTCTAGGGTTATGCCGCGAGGTTCCCTCAACTGTGCGGCCTCCCCTGCACCGTCGGCATTGCCCTCCTTGCCGCTGCCGACAAAGGTGGTGACAACA
Source organism: Cystobacterineae bacterium (assembly GCA_009781495.1). Classification (GTDB taxonomy): domain Bacteria; phylum Myxococcota; class Myxococcia; order Myxococcales; family Myxococcaceae; genus WRKR01. Next base: position 104,226 of record WQYA01000002.1, on the reverse strand, counting down.
CCCTGCGGCGTCACTTTGCGAATACGGTTATTGCCCGTATCCGCTACATAGAGGTTACCCTCCTTGTCTAGGGTTATGCCGCGAGGTCCACTCAACAGCCCGGCGTCTCCTGCGCCGCCGACAAGCGTACTCACAAAACCCTCCGACGTTAGCTTACGAATGCGGTTGCTGTTCCTGTCTGTCACATAGAGGGTACCCTCCGCGTTGATGGCGATTCCACAGGGGAAGGAAAACCGTACCTCCGCTCCCGTACCGTCGGCATAGCCCTCCTTCTCGCAGCTGCCGGCAAAGGTGCTGACGGTGACGGTTGTCGGCAAATAGCTGAATGCAACGTCGGAAATGGCCGTTTCCCCACGCACAGTGACACTCACAAAACCAGCGCAACGAAGGGTGGGGGGAATGACAACTCTTAACTCCGTCTCCGCGGCAAAGCGTATCTCAACAAGCTCGTTGTTCAATCTGACGCTGTTCTCCGAAGAAACCGCGCTGAAGTTTTCTCCAAAAATGCTGAGCTCTTCGCCAAACTTCGCCTCCAGAGGATGGAAACTCTTAATAACAGGAGGCTCCACATGGGTGCATACGCCATCATCGCCCTCCTTCGCGTTTTCAGCGAACAAACAAAAAGCCCTCTCTTGAGGACAGTCCGCGTCCTCCTTGCATATGCCAGGTATGTGGCAGGCAAGCACCCCCAACGCCAAGGCAAGGGCTTGGCTAAGTTTCTGTAGCCTCATAAGCATTCCCTCTTAAACTGCTTATACCTAAAACCCACTGCCACCCCCTCCTCCTGCTGCCCCAAAACTTCTGGGAGGGGCTCCCTCTGGCCCCCTATACCACAACCATATCTTACAAGGTACGTATTCTCGCGCCTTGGCCGTTGCGTGGGCAAAACCACCTATGTCCAGCCTGGCCTCGGCCTTGGGGCTTCCATCCCCTCCCCCCCCATGTATAATGGGGCTTTGGGGGCCGCCACCGGAGGGGGTAGGCTTCAACGCTCCCTTCCACGTATACCGGGGCTTTTTTTTGACTTCCACTCAAACCCCTCTTTAATAAAACCAACCCTATGCCACGAGGCCCTTGTGAAGCCTGCCCCTAATACCTCTCCCTCCTCCCCTGCCTCTTGTGAAAGCTCCGCTTCTACGCATGTCCTTGTCAGCGCGGAGCAACTCGACAAATTGCGCGAGCTGTCCCGCAAAACCCGCATCGCCCAAAGTGAATATTTGCGCGAAGCCGTGGATGATTTGCTGGCCAAATACCCCTATACACCCCTCTAGGTCTCTCCTTTAATCCCCCCCCCGCTCCTTCCAAAACCTTTAACTCGGACTTGACAAAAGCCCGCTTCTATACCTATGAGTCGGCCTGCCAAAAACGCGATGTGACGGGCGCGTTGTCCCCCGTCCACAGCCCGCCCCAAAGCCGGCTGTTCCCCGCTCCCCCTAACCGGGGGGCTTTCCCCATGGGGAGGAGAAAACATGACTCAAGCATCAGCAGCCCTCAAGCTGCGAGAATATGAAACCGTTTTCCTGCTGAAACCCGAGTTGCCGGACGAGGTGGTCGATCAGACCAAGGAGCGTGTGCGCACCATTGTCAACCGCGAAGGCGGCAAGCTGCTTCGCTTTACGACTTGGGGCAAAAAACGCACCATGTACCCCGTTAAGGCGCAGCCCCGCGCTATTTATATCCACGCTCTCTATTTGGGTGGGCCTGCCTTGGTTTCCGAGTTGGAACGCAACCTGCGCAACCTTGACAACGTCCTTCGCTATCTCTCCGTCAGGCTCGCTGACGATATTGATCCCGACACCCGCCCCGTCTCTGAAGATATTAAACTCTCCGGAGACATTGACGATAACCGCCCCTTGGGTGGCGCTGAGCGGGACGCTGAGCGGGCCGAAATGGGTGTCTTTGATGGTGACGGCGATGACGATGACGACATGGGCGACGATCTCTAATTCCAGGAAAATGACATGACACACTCAAGCGAAAAATACGCGCGAAATGCCGACAGGACAGCGACAGAAGACGACAAACGCGGCGCCAAAACCTTTGCTCGCAAAAAGGCTTGCCGCTATTGCTCCGACAAAAACCTCCAGGTGGATTTCAAGGACCAAGCCGCCCTCAAATATTTTGTCACGGAGCGCGGAAAAATCATCCCTCGCCGCATCTCCGGCAACTGCGCCAAACATCAACGCCAAATTGCCAAAGCCATTAAGCGTGCCCGTGCGTTGGCGCTCATTCCCTATTTGGTCATCCAAGGATAGTGGGGTTTTGCCATGAAGATTATTTTGAGAGAAGACGTTCCCAAACTTGGAAAATCCGGCGAATTGCTCAGCGTCAAGGACGGTTTTGCCCGCAATTATTTGTTGCCGAGAAAGCTGGCCGTCATTGCCAATGCCTCCAACGTCCGCCAACTGGAGCACGACAAAACGGTGATTGCACTGCACCAGCGGAAAATCAGGAGCTCCGCCGAGTCTCTGGCTGGACAACTCTCCCACCTCAACTTGCAAATCAAACGCAAAGTGGGAGAGCAAGGCAGACTCTATGGCTCTGTCACCACCTTGGACATTGCAGATGCCCTGGCAGCCAGAGGCTTTGAAATAGAGCGCCGCGCCATTCACTTGCCCGAGCCCATTAAAATGGCAGGCTCCTTTGACATTGAGTTGCGACTGCACAAAGACGTCCACGTTCAAATTAAACTGGATGTTGTTGACGAAGTTTAACGGTTTGTATTCACCGTGGAACTCTTGTCTGAGCACAAGCATGAAGACTTAAGCGCCGAGCGCGCCGTGCTCGGCGCTTTGCTTTTTGATGGCTCCTTGCTGACTTCTGTTGCCGAAATTCTGCTTCCAGAAGATTTTTCGCAAGCAGCACATGCTGAAATTTTCTCAGCCATGCTCGCCTTGGAGCTCAGCCACCGCCCTGTGGACTTGCTGACGCTGGCAGAAGAGCTCAAAATTCGAGGAAAACTTACCGCTATAGGTGGACCGGCCTATTTGACCAGCTTGGACCAAGGCGTCCCCTTCGCCCACAACGCGGCCCAATATGCAAAAATCGTCAAAGAGAAAGCAACGCGCAGAAACCTCGCCAACGTTGCCAAAGAAATTTTTCAGCTCGCCTCCCAAAGTACCGGCGAGTTGGATGCCATTATTGACGAGGCAGAGCGCAAACTCTTCTATGTCTCTGACAAACGGCGTACCGGCGACTTGGTCCCCATGGGCGATCTTATGGACGCCGCCCTTGCGCTGCTTGAGCGCATGCGGAAGTCAGACACAGGCGTCACGGGCCTCACAACAGGCTTTTTGGACTTGGACCACCTCCTCACAGGTTTCCACCCCGGTGAGTTGATTGTTATTGCCGCACGCCCAGGCGTCGGAAAAACCTCCCTCGCCATGAATATGGCCCTAAGCGTCGCCAAAAAAGAAAACCGTGCTGTCGGCATTTTCTCCCTGGAAATGCCCTCGTTGCAACTCGTTTCCAGACTCTTGGCCACCACCGCCCGAGTCGATGTCAAAAAGCTGCGTGGTGGTCGCTTGAGCGCCAATGACGAAGCCAAACTTCAGGAGGCTGCGGCAGAGCTTTTTCAGGTAAAACTCTATATAGACGACACCGGCGCCCTCTCCTCCTTTGACTTGAGAGCCAAAGCACGAAGGCTCAAAACCAAGGAGCCGAACTTGGCCCTCCTCGTCATCGACTACCTCCAACTCATGCACCAAAGAGGACGTGTCGAAAGCCGGCAACTGGAAGTCGCCGAAATCAGCCGCTCCCTCAAACAATTGGCCAAAGAGTTGGATGTGCCTGTCGTCGCCCTCTCCCAATTGAGCCGCAAAGTGGAAGAGCGCAAGGGCGGCCGCCCCATGCTCTCGGACTTGCGCGAGTCCGGCGCCATTGAGCAGGACGCGGACGTCGTCATGTTTATTCACCGCGAAGATGACGGCAGCGAAGACAACAAAAGCAAAACCAACATTCCCATGGAGTTGATTGTCGCCAAACAACGCAATGGCCCTACCGGCTCCGTGGACCTCGTCTTCCTTTCGGAATATACGCGCTTTGAAAGCCGTGCACGCGGAGAGTGGGACTAGCGGTATTGCCGGGCTAAGGAAATGAAATTTCGAAAAAGGAGAACTTGGCAGGGGACCGACTCCAAAAGAAATTCCGGGTTCCAACGAAGCCCAATCACTTTCCCCTTGCGCCCCTCAATGGCCTCTGTCGTCCCATCCAAAGCCTTGGCTGCAATGCCAGCATGCTCGTTGGCCAGCCAATATTCGGGCCTATGCATGGAATTCACCATCAACTGCCCCGAGCCCAAACAAGCTGCCAGCCAGCTCTCCTTCTGAAAAATAACCGGATGAAAAGGTTGGCTTTTTGACAAAGGCTGCTGGTGCTCAAACACCGCCTCAGGCCTCTGCCCATCCACGCTGAGTCCCCAAAAAGAAGCTAAAAATTCACAGGCCCTGCCGCAAGCTAAAATGGGAATCCCTCTCTTCATCGCATGCTGTAACCCAAAATGTAAAAGCCTTTCATCCTCTTGAGGCCCTCCCCCCCCTTTGTAGGCCCCTCCTGCCCCCGACAACAACCACCCATTCGCCCTCTCCAATGTAGCCACCAGCAACCTCTCATCATTCACAGGAGGCAATAACAAGGGCACCCCACCTGCCTTCCATACCGCACGGGAGCAGGCAGAAAGCACTTCCTCCTCTGCAGAAAGCTCCGAGGAATAGAGGCCTGCCGAAACCATGAGCATGGGCTTTTTGCCGGTGGTCATGAGGGCATCGCCTTTGCAAATAGGCCCTGTAGCTCCAAAGCCCTCTGCCCTGGCTTTGCAGCTTGCCATATCTCCGAAATGACAGCCGCTGCATGTACCCCCGTGCCCGCAACCTCGGCCATATTCGAAACCGAAATGCCCCCAATGGCCACCACAGGCAATGGACTGTGTTTCACCACTTGACCAAGCACCTCCACTCCCAATGCCGCTATGGGCAAAAACTTGCTCCGCGTCGCAAATATGGGGCCTAAGCCTACATAATCCGCCCCCTCTTCCTTGGCCAACTGCGCTTGCTCCAAACTACGGACGGTCTTCCCAATGAGGACGCCCCTACCCAAAAGCCGCCGAGCCACAGGCACCGGCATGTCCTCTTCACCCAAATGTACGCCCGAAGCACAGGCAAGCAAAGCCATGTCCACGCGATCATTCACAAGGCACAAGGCGCCTCCGGCTTGGGCACACTCAACAGCCTTCACCATCTGCTCCAAAGCATAGGCTTCTGAAACCATCGCCTTTAAACGTATTTGTAGGCACTTTATGCCGGCAGCCAAAAGAAGCTCCACCTGCTCAACCAAGGACCCTTTCGTCTTCAGCGTGTCCCCAACAAAAGCATAAATTCCTCTCGGAAAATGGGGGGGGCTCTTGTCGTTCATCTAAAAGTTGTTATATCCCTTTCGAAAAGAATTTACCCGTGGAGAATCTCGTGCCTGAAAATCGCCTCTTCGATAAACGTTGTGCCCTACATTATATTTCAACCGGCGCCCTCAGCCAGGAAGCCTTTCAGCAACATTTGGATGCCTTGCCGGATATTGCTGAAAAAGCTTGTCCCATAGAAGCCAGTATGGGCGAAGAAACACCTGCAGAAGCTTTGGAACCTAACCCACCTGTAACAACGCTTGCGGAAATGCCATGAGTCAAGAGGGTGCAGGCTTCATCTGGCAAACGGCAACAAGCGTCCAGGAAACAGCTACCTTCTCCACTTTCATTCTGGGACTTGCCTCCACCATCCTCATCCACCTGGGTGAAGGCGAAAACCCAGAGACTCAAACAAAAGACATTCAACTGCCTCTCGCACGGCAATGTCTGGACTTCCTCGGCATCCTCTATGACAAAACCCAAGGCAACCTCACCACCGAAGAGTCTCGTCTCTTGCACCAAATATTGACCGATTTACGCCTGCTTTATGTCCGCATTCAGCAAGGCCAAAAACCACATAGCCCTCTGCCGCCACAGTGAACCCTCCTTTGCCTTCACCCTTGCGCTTCATCAGCATAGGCACCCTCCTCCTCGCCGCCTTCGTCGTCTTCTCCTCTTGGTTTGATCTCCTCGAAGCCTTCTCCCCTATTAACACTTCCCAAATACGCCAGGCTGCCCTTCAACAAGAGCCCCTCTTCTCAAAATTCTATAGCACAGAAGAAACCCAAACCTTCACAGAAGCACTCATCTCTTCACTCGAAGTCCGCCAGTCCAGCCTTAACAACATGCGCGGCCTACGCAGCTTCGTGCTGTTCGGGTTGTCCGTGTCGGCTACATGGGTATTCTTGTCGGGCTGGCGCTTGGTTTCCAAAGGGGGACTCCCAAGAGCTTCCATTGCGCGTACCCTCTCGAAGGCCGCATTGGCCTGCGCCATTCTCCGTACCTTGGATGGCGCACAGTCCGCCGCCTTGGCCCGACAATCCGGCGCAGCTTTCGATTCCATCGCAGCCTTCAAAACAAGTTTCCCGCAAAATATGGAAACAACGCTCACCCTCTTCTCCGCTGCTTTTACGTTCTCTATGGTGGCCCTCTTCCTATGGGTATGGCGCTATTTTAAAGCCCCACAAACCCTGGACTTGCTTAATTTGCCCCCCTCCCCACCTCCGCCTACTTAAATTTCTGCCTTGCCTAAACCAGAAGCACGCTTAGCTTCTAAACATGCGTGTGGATAATTTTACGGTTAAAGCCCAAGAGGCCCTGCAACAGGGACAAACACTGGCCCGCCGCCAAAACAACCCAAATTATGAGCCAGAACATTTGGCTGCTGCCCTGCTTGCGCAAGAAGATGGACTCGCTGTCCCCATTTTTCGACGCATTGGCGCAGACATAAAACTCGTCCAACAACGCATTGAGGAAGCCCTTAAAAAACTCCCCAAAATACAAGGTGGTGCGGGCGCAACCCTCTCTCAACGTCTCCTGAAACTTTTGGACAAAGCCGAAGACGAAGCCAAAAGCATGCAAGACGAATTCGTCAGCTCGGAGCATTTGCTCCTGGCCCTTGCACAAGACAAAGAAAATGCCGGCGAGCTGCTGAAAAGCTCCGGCATTAGCAAAGAGCGCATTTTAGCCGCGCTCAAAGACGTACGCGGCACTGCACGTGTCGTCAGCCAGGATGCGGAAAGCAGCTATCAGGCCTTGGAGAAATATGGGAAAAATCTCACCGAAGCGGCCAGAGCAGGAAAGTTGGATCCGGTCATCGGCCGAGATGAAGAAATTCGCCGCACCATTCAAGTCCTCTCAAGGCGTACAAAAAACAACCCTGTCCTCATCGGCGAGCCGGGTGTTGGCAAAACTGCCATTATTGAAGGCCTTGCCCGCAGAATGGTGGATGGGGATGTGCCCGAAAATTTGAAGCAAAAACGACTCATCTCCCTGGACTTGGGAGCGATGATTGCCGGGGCCAAGTTCCGCGGCGAGTTTGAAGAGCGTCTCAAAGCCGTTCTTCAAGAAGTGGCCAAGGCCAGCGGCGAAATTATTCTTTTTATAGATGAGCTGCACACCATTGTGGGCGCAGGCAAGGCAGAGGGCGCCATGGACGCAGGCAACATGCTCAAACCCGCCCTCGCCCGCGGCGAATTGCACTGCATCGGCGCCACCACCTTGGACGAATATCGAAAACATATTGAAAAAGATGCTGCTCTTGAGCGCCGCTTCCAGCCCGTTCTCGTCAAGGAGCCCACTGTCCAAGACACCATCAGCATCCTAAGAGGCCTTAAAGAGCGCTATGAAATCCACCATGGCGTCCACATCCAGGACTCCGCCCTCATCGCCGCTGCTACACTTTCCAACCGCTATATTGCAGATCGCTTCCTGCCTGACAAAGCCATTGACTTGGTCGACGAAGCCAGTGCTCGTCTGCGCATCGAAATCGACTCTATGCCCACAGAGATTGACGACGTGCGCAGAAAACTCATGCAGCTTGAAATTGAACGCGAAGGCCTGAAAAAGGAGACGGATGCACATTCTCTCGAACGTCTTGCAAAGCTTGAAGCCGAAATTTCAAACCTCAATGAAAAATTCTCCACGCTCAAAGTTCACTGGGAAACAGAAAAGTCTCTCATTCTGAGCATTCAAGAAATTAAAGAAAACATTGAACGTACTCGAAATGAACAAGCCAGTGCAGAGCGCAACGGCAACCTCAACAAAGCCGCTGAGCTTAAATATGGAGCCTTGCCCAGTTTGGAAAAAGAGCTTCATAAACAAACAGGAAAACTCAATGAGCTTCAAAAAAACCAACGCTTCCTCAAAGAAGAGGTGGATGCTGAAGACATTGCCGCAGTCGTTGCCAAATGGACCAACATTCCTGTGTCCAAACTTTTGGAAGGTGAAATTCAAAAACTTGTGCATATGGAAGAGCGTCTGCAAACACGCGTCATTGGACAAAGCAACGCGCTTGAGGCCGTGTCCCATGCGGTAAGAAGAGCCCGAAGCGGCTTGCAAGATCCGGAGCGCCCCATCGGCTCTTTTATTTTTCTGGGTCCCACGGGTGTCGGGAAAACCGAAACCGCTGTTGCGCTCGCAGACTTTCTGTTTGACGACGAGAAAGCCGTCATTCGCATTGATATGTCGGAATATATGGAAAAACACGCCATCGCCCGACTCATTGGCGCTCCCCCCGGCTATGTGGGTTATGACGAAGGAGGGCAGCTTACGGAAGTTGTCCGCCGACGCCCCTATGCCGTTATCCTCTTCGACGAAATTGAAAAAGCACACCCGGATGTTTTCAACCTGCTTTTGCAAATTTTGGACGTGGGCCGCCTCACAGACAGCCAAGGGCGAACGGTGGACTTCAAAAACACCGTCCTCATTATGACGTCCAACATCGGGGCTCAGCTCATCCAAGACGCCATTTCAGAAAAAAACCCCGTTTTGGATGCAAAGGCAAAAGCCAAAGTCCAAGAAACGTTGAAGCTCCACTTCAAACCCGAATTTCTCAACCGCGTGGATGAGATTGTTGTTTTTGAGCCACTCAAACCTGAAGACATTGCCAAAATCATCGACTTGCAGTTGGCGCGCACGGACAAACTCCTGTCTGAGAAACGCTTGCGACTTGCCATCTCCCAAAACGCACGCCACTTTTTGACACAACACGGATATGACGCAAACTATGGAGCAAGGCCACTGAAACGCGCTATTCAAAAATATCTGCTTAACCCCCTGGCCATTAGAATCCTCAATGGGGAATTTATTCCCGGAGACTCTATAGAGGTGGAAACCCAACAAGACGCGCTTTGTTTCAAAGCGTCGAATTGCGCTTAGCTTCTGTTGCTCCGGTTTCACCTGAAACTTTTTCTGCCTCGGTTTCACTTGAAGAGACTGGGTCGGCACAAGCGTTTGTGTCGCCAGCACTCGCTTCCATAGAAGAAGCCAGCTGCTGCGCATAATAACGCTCGTTGGATTTTGAAAGGGCCCGGGCATTTTCTTGGGCTTTGCGAAAGAAATGCTCTCCCCAACGAGCAAAAAACCATGCCCAAACCAACCCCGTTATAAACCAAAACAGACAAGACAAACCATAAAGCGGAAAGTCTGAAAACCGCTCAAACCCAAATAACGCCGTATCTAAAAAAAGCCGGAAGAAAAAACCTGATATGCCCCCTAGCCCAACAAACAGCGCTGCCCTTGTCGGTAAAACCCTGGCCGCTAGCAAGGCTATGGGTGCAAATACAAGCCATAACCCTGCATTCCACAGCCAACCGGCGAAGACATTTTCAATGAATGGCCCATGGCTTCTCCAAGCCCATTTCACTATCCAAGTGCTTGCCCAGCTTCCTATTGCCGTTGAGACAACACCCAAACCACAAGCCATGACGCCATGCCTTGCTTTCGTCTCCCATGAGGACCAGGCGGATGATTTCAGCATGGCTTATTCCCCTTCTAAACCTGTGTTGCCCAGGCAACTCTATGTCGCTTCTGTGTCGCGTGCATGCTCTCTTTCACCAAAAACAATCCCCTCTAAAACCAAACCATGAGGGGGCGCCGTCGGGCCGGCCGCACAACGGTTTTTCTGGGCAAGCACCTGCCCTATCCACTCCGGCGGACGACGGCCTTTGCCAACTTCTACGAGACTTCCCACCATGCTCCGCACCATGTGTTTTAAAAAGGCCGTCCCTTTGAAAGTACACACAATTTCATCCCCACGCTCCCCCTCTACGCAGGAAACATCCAACCTGCGCACGGCGTGGCGCGCCATGCAGTCAGAGGCACGAAAGGACGAAAAATCATGGCTGCCCAGCAAAAACGCTGCCCCCTCCTGCATCGCCTCCACATTCAACGGTTTGAAAATCTGCCAATGGGTGAAACGCCTCAAAGGAGAACGGCAAGGGCGGTTAGAAATATAATAGGCATAGTGTTTGCTCTTAGACATATGGCGGGGATGAAAATCATCGGCAACAACACAAGCATCCACAACCGCAATGTCCGAAGGCAAACGCGCATTCACCCCTTTAATGAAAGCACGCAGGGGCAACTCCTTGCTCGCATCAAATACAGCCACTTGCCGCCGGGCATGTACGCCTGCATCGGTTCTCCCTGCTACCCAAAGCGACGTCGGCGCTCCCAACAAATCCGTCAGTGCATTCTGCACGCAACCTTGAATGCTCAGCCCCTTGGCTTGCCTCTGCCAACCAACATAATTCGTTCCTTCATATTCCAGGTATAGCTGGATGCGTGCCATGGCTTAGCGATATTTCGCCCAATCCTCAACAATGCGCTTGGCCAATTCCGAAATGTCCATTCCATGCAACTTCGCAACTGTCTCAACCTTCGCAAACACCTCCGTCGGAAGCGTAAAACAAATAGAAGCACTTTCTTCTTCTCCCAATACAACAAATGGCCAGGCTTCTGCCTCGCCTGTCGCCATGCTGTGTTCCCCTGCCACTTTGAGAGCAGCCACCTGGGCAGAGGCGCTGGGTTTCAACTCGTCATCAAACAACTGTTTGAGGAAATTCGCCAAATGCGTGTTGGTGGGGTTGAATTCGTGCTGCGAGAGAAACTTGTTAATGGCCGACTGCATCTCCCAAGCACTCTGGTAGCGGTTTTCACGGTTCTTCTCCAGGGCCTTCATCACTATCTCTTCAACACCCGGAGGAATGTCCGACATGAAATAGGAGGGGGAATAAATTTTGCCGTCAATAATGGAACGTACAACCGCAGCCTCAGAGTCTCCCGTAAATAACCTAAAACCTGTTAGACATTCATAGAGCACTACACCTAAGGAAAAAATATCGTTGCGGCCATCCAAAGTATAGCCACAACATTGCTCTGGGCTCATGTAGCTGAGCTTGCCTTTCACCTCACCCACGTCCGTCTGAATAATTTGGTTGGAAGCCTTGGCAATTCCAAAGTCGAGAATCTTCACCGTCCCATCAAAAGATACAAAAATGTTTTCTGGGGTGACGTCTCTGTGCACAATGTTTAAAGGCACACCCTGAGCATCCGTCTTCTGGTGCGCATAATAAAGCCCTTCGCAAACGGAGCCGGCAATTTTGAGCGCATATTCCATCGGGAAACCAATCCCCCTGGCTTGCGCCTTGGCGATGATTTTCCGCATGTCGCGGCCAAAAACATATTCCATCGCAATGTAATAAGAGTCGTTGATTTTTCCCAAATCATAAATTTGGACAATGTTGGGGTGCGTCAATTGCGCCGCCAACCTCGCCTCATTCAAAAACATACGTACAAAATTGGACTGCGACGAAAGGTGAGGGCGAATACGTTTGATGACAACCGTCTTCTCAAAACCCTCCAGCCCCTCTTGGCGCGCAAGAAATATTTCCGCCATCCCGCCTACGGCGAGTTTGTCGAGTAGAGTATATTTTCCAAATCCAACGGACATGTCGGCCCACCTGAACCACGCATTCTAATGATTAAACTTCGGTAAACCTAGAGAGAATTTAGGCATAGGGTTTCATCATTCTATCGTCCATAAGGCCAAATACAGCATAAATTCCTATCGCCATAGCTGTTGTTAATACGGGAAATAGGAGGCCAAAACTTCTTGCCCGCAACCCAAGGCATGGGGAAAACAGCACGTTGTCGACTATAGGGGTGCGGCCACGGCTCCTCCGTGAGCGCCAAGGCCGTGTGCGGAGCCCCCTTCAACAAATTGTCGTCTTGGGGCTGCTTGCCTTCTTCTATTTCTCGAATCTCCCTTCGAATCTCCATCATCGCCTCACAAAACCTGTCCAACTCCTCCTTGGACTCGCTTTCTGTGGGCTCCACCATCAACGTCCCCGCAACAGGAAAGGACACCGTTGGCGCATGGAACCCATAGTCCATGAGGCGTTTGGCAACGTCTTCCACCTCAATGCCTATGGACTTGAAGCCGCGTAAATCCAAAATACACTCGTGGGCTACCCAGCCGCGTGTGCCAACAAACACCACTGGGAAATGCTCACGCAAACGCTGGGCTATATAGTTGGCATTCACAATGGCCAGCTGTGTCGCCTGCGTCAAACCTTCTGCACCCATCAGTTTTATATAGCTCCACGGAATCACCAAAATGCTTGCGCTCCCAAAAGGCGCAGAGGCCACGGGGCCCAGGCCGCCACCTTCCCCCTCTTCTTCACCTTCGGCCAATGGGTGCTTTGGCAAAAATGGAACCAGGTGCGGCGCAACACAAATGGGGCCCGCCCCCGGCCCTCCTCCCCCGTGGGGTATGGCAAAAGTCTTGTGCAAGTTGAGATGACAAACATCCGCACCCAACTCGGCAGGACGGCAAATGCCCACCAGGGCATTCATGTTCGCCCCGTCCATGTATACCTGAGCTCCGGCTTCGTGTACCCGCTCGCATATTTCTATAATGCGATCGTCGAATACGCCATAGGTGGAGGGATAGGTCAGCATGAGCGCGGCGATGCGGTCGGCATGCGCGTTGAGTTTTTGCTGCAAGTCCTCAATGTCAATGTTTCCCTTCTCGTCACAACGCACAACACTCGTCTGGAAGCCCGCCATGCTCGCAGAGGCCGGGTTGGTTCCATGCGCGGACGCCGGAATGAGACAAACATTCCTCTGCTGCTGCCCGCAACGCTCATGGTATTGGCGAATCACCATCAACCCCGCAAACTCCCCCTGCGCGCCTGAGTTGGGCATGAAGGAAACACCCGCAAAACCTGTTATGTCCTTCAGGGCCTCGGACAACTCCTCCAAAAGCCGCGCATAACCTTGCCACTGCTCCCTGGGCGCAAAGGGGTGTATGTTTGCAAAAGCAGCCCAACTCAAAGGTTCCATTTGGCTGGTTGCCGTCAACTTCATCGTGCATGAGCCCAAGGGAATCATCGCATCCGCCAAGGACAAGTCCTTGGTTTCCAGAGAATGTATGTAGCGAAGCATCTGCGTTTCGCTGCGGCATTGGTTGAACACAGCGTGTGTCAAAAACGGCGTCTGTCGCTGGAGTCCCTCCGGCAAATGCGTCGAGGGCGCATGAAACACAACCTCGCCCTCCCTCCACCCACCAGCTGAAAAAATCTCCAATACCCGCAAAACCTCCGCGCGCGTTGTCAACTCGTCCAAGGCAATTCCAATGCCTGTGGGGCCCATGCGACGGAAATTCATCTGCTGTGCCTGCGCTCGCTGCACAACAGCATCGGCTTGCTCGCTGCTGTCGCAACACACATGCAAGGTGTCAAAAAAGAAAGGGTGCTTCAGACGAAACCCGCATCGCACAAGCCCGTCGGCCAAAGCCGAAGCCAAAGTGTGAATGCGGTCGGCAATGGCTTTGAGTCCTTGAGGGCCGTGGTAGACGGCATACATGCCGGCCATGACGGCCAGCAATACTTGGGAGGTGCAAATGTTGCTGGTCGCTTTTTCGCGGCGTATGTGTTGCTCCCGCGTCTGCAAGGCCATGCGCCATGCCGGGTTGCCTTTGGCGTCGATGGAGCGCCCTATGAGACGGCCGGGCAGGTGGCGCGCATAGCTTTGCCGGGTGGCAAAAAACGCGGCGTGCGGCCCACCCAAACCCATGGGTATGCCAAAACGCTGGGAGGAGCCCACCACCACATCCGCCCCCCACTCCCCCGGGGGGGTTAACAAACAAAGCGCCAACAAGTCCGAGGCCACCACAAGCCTTGTGCCCTGCTTCTGCAAAGCGCTCGCAAAGGCGCGCATGTCTGTGACGGCGCCATCCGTTGCGGGGTATTGCAGCAATACGCCAAAAAAATCTTCTCCGGGAGGCGTGGAAAAAATGTCCCCAACCACCACCTCAATCCCCAAAGGCTTAGCGCGTGTCTGCACAACGGCAAGGGTTTGGGGGTGGCATTGCTCGCTCACAAAAAACCGCTTCGCTTGGTTTTTGGAGGTGGCGTGCAACATGCTCATCGCTTCGGCTGCAGCCGTGCCTTCGTCCAGCAAGGAGGCATTGGCCACCTCCATGCCTGTCAAATCCACCACCATCGTCTGAAAATTCATGAGGGCTTCAAGGCGACCTTGGGCCAACTCCGCTTGGTAGGGCGTATAGTGGGTGTACCAACATGGGTTCTCAAAAATATTGCGGGCTATTACCCGGGGGCAATAGGTTCCATAGTAGCCCATGCCCATGAGGGAGCGGAAAACCTGGTTTTGCGCCGCCATTTGAGACAACTCCTCCAACAACTCTGTCTCTGTTTTGGGCGCGCCCAAAAGCCAGGGACGTCGAAGCCGAAGCTCAAGGGGAACCACTTGCTCCATCAGTTGCTCTAGAGAATCCACACCCAACACGGCCAACATTTGCTGAAGCTGCTGCGGGGAGGGGCCTAGGTGACGCTCTGGGAAAAAACCTTGCATGTCAACCCTCACGTTGGGGGTTTAGTGGGTGGAATGGAGAAAGGTTTCATAGGCGGCGGCATCCATCAACACCCCCAACTCCTCCGGGGCACTCATCTCTATTTCTATCAGCCAACCTTGCTCATAGGGCTCTGTGTTGACAAGTTGCGGGTTGGAAACAAGCGCTTCATTCACCTTCAACACCTTGCCGCTGACAGGCGCAAACAACTCGCTCACAGCCTTCGTGGACTCGACAACACCAAAAGCTTTGCCTGCCGAAACCCAAGCGCCAACCGGGGGCAACTCTACATAGACGACGTCGCCCAGCGTGTCTTGCGCATGGAAAGAAATGCCCACAACGGCAAGCTTGCCGTCGGCGCGTACCCACTCGTGATCTTGGGTATATCTGCAATTGTTAGGAATCTGCTCAGCCATCTTCATGCGCCTTTCTGCCAAAAGGGGGTTTTCACTGTTTGAGCTTTTGCTTTTCGCTCGCGGATTTCCACTTCCAACACAGTTCCGTCCTGGGCGCAAACAGAGTCTATATAGGCCATGCCTATGGCACGTTGGACGCTTGGGCCGAAGTTTCCGCTGGTTACCGTCCCAACTTGCTTGCCGTTGTGAAACACCGCATAGCCCGTTCGTGGAATTCCTGGATCCACCATGACAAAACCTACCCATAGCCTCTCCACACCCTTCTCCTTTTGCTTCTCCAAAGCCCCCTTCCCCAAAAATGCCTCCTTCTTCATCTTCACTATCCAATTCAGCTTCGCCTCAAAGGGGGTATGGTTGTCGTCGATGTCTTGTCCGTGGAGCGGATATTTCATCTCCAAACGCAGCGAGTCCCTCGCCCCCAGGCCACAGGGCATTATTCCCCAGGGTTTTCCTGCTTCCAACAGGGCCCACCACAAGGCCTCCGTCTTCGATGCAGAACAATAAAGCTCAAACCCGTCTTCCCCGGTGTAGCCGGTACGCGAAAGGGTGCAGGCAATGCCGGCCGCTTCGCCCTCTGCAAAATGGTAGCGCTTCAATTGCGCCACGGCTTGCCCTGAAAACAGCTTGCCCACTGTGCTCAGCACGTCGACGGCTTTGGGCCCTTGCAAAGCCAACATGCCCGTCTGCGCACTTTGGTTTTCTGCTGTCACGCCGGAGCCGGCAATGTGCTGGCACACCCACGCCCAGTCCTTCGCAATGTTTCCTGCGTTGACGCATAAAACCATATGCTCGGCACTGTGGCGGTAGACAATGACGTCATCCACAAAACCACCCGCCTCGTTCAGCAACCCGGCATACATGGCTTGCCCGTCGGCGCAAAGGGAGACGTCGTTGCAGACAAGGCGGTTGACGGTTTCAAGGGCCTTTGCCCCCCTCAACTCAA
The DNA here is from genome assembly GCA_009781495.1 of Cystobacterineae bacterium. Taxonomy (GTDB): domain Bacteria; phylum Myxococcota; class Myxococcia; order Myxococcales; family Myxococcaceae; genus WRKR01. The sequence continues at coordinate 88,099 of WQYA01000002.1, read as the reverse complement.
ACTCGCCCATATGCGAAGCGTCAAACAGTCCCACCGCCTCCCGGACGGCGGCGTGTTCCTTGAGGGCGGAAACATATTGTACGGGCATCATCCACCCGGAATAGTCCACCAGTTTGGCTCCCATTTTTTGGTGTGTTTCAAATAAAGGCGTCTTTTCAGGCATCGCAACTCCAATACGCGGTATAAAAACGGGGCCGAATATAACGCTGGCGCACAGAGGCGCAAGCAGAACTCACCGGAGTGTTCATGCAGGTCTCCAAACTTCTTCTGGCCAAAGGCCCCCTCTTCTCCTTCGAATTTTTTCCGCCCAAAACACCTGCCGCAGAGGTGGACTTCTGGAAAACCGTTGAAGACGTTGCCGCTTTGGAGCCTGCTTTCGTTTCCGTCACCTATGGGGCTGCCGGAAGTTTTCGCGAAACCAGCTTGTCGTGCCTGGAGCAGCTTCGAAAAAAAACACGCCTGGAAATGGTCGCACACCTCGCCTTGGCCAACCATTCCCAAGCGGAGCTTTTGGGGCTGGTGGAACGCATTGTCCAACTCGGTATTGAAAACATTCTTGCCTTGCGGGGAGATGCCGTCCAAAGCACCCATGACGGACTTCGTTTTGCTGCGGACTTCATCCACCTCATCAAAAAACACCACCCCCACCTCTGTGTGGGGGCGGCCTGCTATCCCGAAACACACCCTGAGGCGGCCAATGCCGAGGAGGACTTGCTGCACCTCAAACGCAAGGTGGAAGCAGGGGCCGATTTTTTGGTTTCACAACTGTTTTTTGACAACCGACGCTTCTTCGAATTCATGCAGCGCGCGCGCGACGTGGGCATTGGGGCGCCCATTCTCCCCGGGGTTTTGCCGGTGACACGTTTGGAGCAGGCGCAGCGTATTGCCAAGCTGTGCGGCGCGCAGCCCCACCCTCCCCTCTTCCACCGCCTGGAGGCCCTCAAAGAAAGCCCCTCTGAAATTGAAGCCCTGGGGATTGCTTTTGCCACCGCCCAGTGTACGGAATTGCTCGCGCATGGGACGCCGGGGATTCATTTTTATACGTTAAATCGCTCCTCGGCTACGCGTACTCTTGTGAAGGCTTTGCGGGCGGCGCGGCATTTGCCGCTTTAATCCGTAAAAGGTGAAATAACAAAAGACCATAACCCAACCCCCGCCTCCAATTAAAGAAGGCGGGGGCTAGGGTTTTATTCAGTCCGGTTTGTTAACTTGTTTGAGCACCCACCCCAAAAACAGGGGGGCGGCGAGGGGCACTTAAAAAATGAGCTATTGGGGGTGGACCTCGATTTGTTTCCGTTTTGTTATCAGCCATAGGGCCTCCTTACGTTTTATTGAATGACCCCCTTTGTTGAGAAGGTGGCCAGGTACTTCAACACCGACGTAAGACGGCCCGAGGCCTTAGCCCTCGCGGGCTGTTTTTCGGCTTTCGCGCTACCCGGCCAAAATGGCACAAAAAAACCACGTCTGTCGGGCGAGGTAAAATCCGCTTACGTTGGTGTGTTGAGCACCTGCTCAAGTTTATAGCTTAGCTTCTTTTAGAATGCAAGGGGGGGCGCCTTCACCGCTTGCAACGCAACTTGGCCGCTTGCACCGTGTTGTGCATCAGCATCGCTATCGTCATCGGGCCTACGCCGCCGGGGACTGGGGTGAGCCATGCGGCTTTTTGGCTGACTTCTTCAAAGGCGACGTCTCCGCATAGCTTGCCGCCCTCCCCTCGGTTCATCCCTACGTCTATCACTATGGCACCCTCACGTATCCAATCCCCCCTTACCAAACCCGCTACCCCTACGGCTGCAATGACAATGTCTGCACGCAAGGTTTCGGCCCTTACGTCACTCTTGGAGTGGCACAACACCACGCTCGCACTCGCATTCAACAACAGCGCCGCCATGGGACGGCCTACAATGTTGCTGCGCCCTATCACCACCGCACGCTTGCCCGCCACCCCGCACCCTATCTCCTCTAACATCTTCATAACCCCCAGGGGGGTACACGGCACCAGCGTGGGCATGCCTTGGAATAAACTGCCCGCATTCATCGGGTGAAAACCATCTACGTCCTTCTGCGGAAGGATGGCCCTCAACACAGCGTGCGTGTCCAAATGCTTGGGCAAGGGCAGCTGTACCAATATGCCGTCTACCTCCTCCTCCCCATTCAAACGCTCAATAAGGCCCAGCAACTCCGACTGCGTCACCTGCTCGGGCAATACGTGCTCCCAGGAATTCAACCCCAGGCTTTGGGCTGTGCGCTTTTTGGAAGCTACATATATTCTGCTGGCGGGGTCCTCCCCTGCCCTCAATACCGCTATGCCGGGCGGACGCCCTGTGGCCTTCTCAAAACCCCTCACCTCCTCCACCAACAAAGCACGCTGCTTTTCAGCCATCGCCTTTCCGTCAATTAACTTAGCTACCATAGTTTACCCATATGCAGTATGCTGCCCGGGCTGCAAGGACTTATGCTTGGAAGAGGGCTCGGCATTCTGGTAGGGCTTATGGTCGGCATGTTGCTCATGCCTTGGCCATGGCTTTTGGTGCCAATATTCCTCGGCTTCTCCTTGGGTTATGCCTGGGACAGCCTGCAACGCCACCCGGGAATCTTCTCCGAAACTCCCAAAACACGCAGGGAAATTGGGGAGGAGCCCCTCCAAAACCCTACCCCTATGGACGAGCCTCCCCCTATGGAAGCCCCTACCCGTAAAAACTTTAGGGCCCTCTCCTCTGCTGAAATGGAGGCCCCTACCCGTAAAAATACCAAAGCCCTCACCCTCCCGACTCAAACCCCCTCCGAGGAAAAACTCAAAGAGTCCCGCCTGGCCAGGCTGCTTTGCCCCATCTTCACCCAAATCGCCATGGCCGACGCCCCCATCAACCAAGAAGAAATCCACCACATCCGCCTCTATTTCGAGAGGGACTTGGGCTTCTCAGAGTGGGGCCTCAGCGCCGTACGCGCAGAGTTGAAAGCCTGGCTTAAAAAAACCGCCGATATGAACGAATTGCTCTCCAAGGCGCGCCCCGACATACCCCCGGCCTTGCGCCCTACCTTCGTCTCCGCCCTCTATGAGTTGGCCCTGGCGGATGGGGAGTTGCAACGTACCGAGAGAGATTTGCTGCAACGTGTTGTGCGCTATTTAAACCTGTCGGATGAGCAGCTTCAGTCCATTACCTCGGCCTTCTTCGGGGATGGGAGTGAGCACTATGCCCTCTTGGGCCTTGAGCCCCAGGCCTCTGACGAAGAAATTAAAACCGCCTACCGTAAACTGGCCGCCGCCCACCACCCGGACAGCCATGTGGGTATGTCCCCTCAGCAAATAGAAAAAACCACCCAGGCCTTCCACCAAATTAAAGAAGCCTATGAAGCCCTTAAAAAAATACGCGGCTTTTGAGAAACCCCTATGAGTCTCTGGCATTGCATCCGCCCCCTCCTCTTCTCCTTGCCCGCAGAGTTGGCCCACGGGCTGGGCATGCGCGCCCTGCACATGCTGGGCGCCCTGGGCCCCCTCCCCCGCTACCTGCGTCAAAAAAACCGCCCCTACCGCCCTGCCCTGGCCATGCGCCTCTTCGGCTTGGAGTTCCCTAACCCCCTGGGCCTTGCCGCCGGCTTGGACAAAAATGCCGTCGCCATCCCCGGCCTCGCTGCCCTGGGCTTCGGTTTTGTCGAGGTGGGGACGCTCACCCCCCTGCCCCAACCCGGTAACCCTAAACCACGCCTCTTCCGCCTCGTGGAGCAGGGCGCCATTATTAACCGCATGGGGTTTAATAACCAGGGGGCTCAGCGCGCGGCGCGCAGCTTGGCTAAACTCAAATACCGCCCCCTCCCTGTCGGTATTAATTTGGGTAAAAATAAATGGACGGAGTTGGAAAATGCCGCAGAGGACTATCTCTCCGCCGCCCAAACCCTCGCCCCTTTTGCGGACTACCTTGCGCTTAACCTCTCCTCCCCTAATACCCCTGGGCTACGCTCCCTCCAGTCCCCTAAAACTTTGGAAGCCCTCCTCCTTCAACTTAAAAAACTTGAATGCCCTAAACCCCTCCTTGTTAAACTTGCGCCGGACTTGCACGAGGAGGAATTGAGAGAAATCAGCGAAGTCCTCGTCTCGTGCGCCGTTGACGGCATCATTGCCACCAATACCACGCTGCAAAGGAATGTTTCCCACGTGCTCGCCGCACAAACCGGGGGGCTTTCGGGCAAACCCCTGCGCGCCCTGTCCACCCTTTGCATTCGGCAAATTTATGCGGCGACGCGGGGGCGCATCCCCATTGTCGGCGTAGGCGGCATTTTCTCTGCCGAGGACGCCTATGAGAAAATAAAGGCCGGCGCCAGCCTCCTTCAGGTGTATTCGGGGTTTATTTATGGCGGACCCAGCACGGCGCGCCATATTCTGGACGGCCTGGAGGCTTGTCTGCTTCGTGACGGGGCAAAACATTTGAGTGAGGTGGTAGGGCAGGAGGGTTAAGGGGAAAGCGTGGTTTAGCTTTAAAGGGAGATGGAATCAAAACTCCTACCTTGCACCCTTCCGTTGGCAAATAACGGTCGTCATAATATCTTTCGCGTCTCAACTACGAAAAGGGCGGCTTATTTGTTATAATGCAATGGCCAAAATAAAAAACTTCTGAACTCTAAAGCTGCAAAACACAAAAGGAGCAATGGCGTCTATGGCTTATACTCAGCGCGTTCGCGAAATCCTCTCTTGGTATCCTTCCGACAACCCGGGAACACTGGCCAACATCGCCAGGCTGCTGAATACGGGGACTTTGGCAGGCAGTGGAAAAATGGTCATCCTCCCTGTGGACCAGGGGTTTGAGCACGGGCCTGCGCGCTCCTTCGCTCCCAACCCGGCGGGGTATGATCCGGACTACCACGCCCAATTGGCCATCGAATCCGGCTGCAACGCCTATGCGGCCCCTCTGGGTTTCATTGAAGCCGTCGCCGGAAAACTCGCAGGCGAAATCCCCCTCATCCTCAAAGTCAACAACTCGGACACTTTGGCAAAAATAGATCAGCCCTGCTCCGCATTAACCAGCTCCGTCAAGGACGCTGTCCGCTTGGGGTGTACCGCTATCGGCTATACCATTTATCCGGGCTCCGGCGCACGCAACACGCAATACCAAATGCTCAAAGAGCTGATTGCCGAAGCCAAAGAGTTCGGCCTGCCCACAGTGGTTTGGTCCTATCCCCGAGGCGCCGGCCTCTCCAAAGCCGGAGAGACGGCCGTGGACATCGCCGCCTATGCCGCACAAATCGCCGCCCAACTCGGAGCCCATATTATTAAAATAAAACCCCCCTCCTCCCATGTGGAACAACCTGAAGCCCAAAAAGTTTTCGATAAATATTCCATCCCCAAAGGCACCCTCACCGAGTGCGTGCGCCATGTCGTCCAAAGCGCCTTCAACGGCAAACGCATCCTCATCTTCTCCGGTGGCGAAGCCAAAGAAACTCAAGCTTTGCTTGACGAAGTCCGACAAATGGCCAAAGGTGGCAGCATGGGCTCCATTATGGGCCGCAATGCTTTCCAGCGTCCCAAACAAGAGGCCCTTTCCCTGTTAAAAGAAGTCATGGACATTTATCGCGGTTAAACTTTCTCTAGCCCATTTATAATTATGAATCTGATATCCCTTCGTCGACCCTTTGGCTTGCTGCTTGCCCTCGCTTCCCTCACTGCCTTCGCTCAACCCAAAGGCCCCCCCCCTCCTCAAGCGGCCCCCGCTCAACCCCTCTCTGAGGCGGATAAAAAAATCGTCTGCTATATCATCGGCACCCAGTTGGGCGAAGCCATGGTTAAAGACTTTAGCCCAGCCGAAATCGCCGACATCCAAAAAGGATTCGGCGACGCCCTCGCTAAGAAAAAACCCAAATATGCTTTGGAGGCCTACCGGGAACAAATGATGGCTTTCTCCAACCTGAAAATGCAACAGGCCCAAGAGCGCCATCAAAAAGAGCAAGCCAAGAAAGAAACCGAATTCAAAGCCAAAGGCGTAGAGCAGGCCGCCAAAGCCCCCGGCTTCCTGGAAAAGGCCGCCAAGGAACCTTCTGCTCAAAAAACAGAATCCGGCCTTGTCTATATCCCTCTCGTTGAGGGCAAAGGCGAAAGCCCCCTGCCCACCAGCCAAGTTAAAGTCCACTATAGAGGGAAACTCATGGACAACACCGTTTTTGACAGCAGCTATGAGCGCAATGTCCCCCTCACCATGGCTTTGAGCAATACCGTACCGTGCTGGCAAGAGGCTTTGCCCAAAATGAAGGTGGGTGGAAAAGCCAAAATCGTCTGCCCCGCCCCACTCGCTTATGGCGAGCGCGGCGTAGCCCCCAATATCCCCCCTAATGCCCCCTTACAGTTTGAAATTGAATTGCTGGAAGTCGTCGCACCCCAAAATATGACGCCAGCCAACCCTTAACCGTCTTTGGAAGGTCCCTCTTCGGAGGGACTCTTCTTGGAAAACACTGTCTATGCGAAAAGCCTCTTGGTTGCTTTGTTGTTCTGTTGGGTTTCTGGGCGCGTTGCTGAGTTCTTGCAAGGAAGAGCCTTTTCCAAAAGAAAATTTTCCCCGGTTCCAACCCTCGTTTTCTGCCGCACTCAACCCCGTCTCCTCCTGCGCAGAGCTTGAAACCCAAGCGCGTAACGCGGCTTTCTTTCATATCCAAGAAAGCTATGCTTGGCGCTTGGAATCCGCACTTGCCCAAGTGCGCGCAGAGGATTCAACCCTCTGCCGATATGTTTATATGGAAACCGGCGCTCTAGAAGACAAGGTTCACACCTCCGGCGCCGCTAACGAAAAGAGCGCCGCCGAAGTCTCCGGCACCAACAACCAAATTGCTGCCGTGGACGAAGCGGACATTGTCAAAGCAGATGAGAAACATCTCTATGTCGCCAAAGGCAACCAACTGCGCATCTTCCAGTCCTGGCCACCCGATGCGGCAAAGGAGCTTTCACCCATCCCCATCGAAGGCCAGGCCAAACGCCTGTTGAAAGTGGACAACAAACTCCTCGTCATCTCCTTCGTCGCCAACAACCCAAGCAAAACGGGGTATGATGCTTATTATCCCTATTCAGATAACGAGTTTTTAGATCCTTATCCCCCTTATTTCAGCAAAACCCTCCTGACACTCTTTGACGTCAGCAACCCAGCCAGCCCCCAAGAGCTTCGCAAACTCACCCTCCACGCCCGCTTCGAAACCGCTCGCTCCATCGGCAACAACGCTGTCCTTGTGCTTTCTGAACCAAGTCCGTTTGGGACACTGGAGAATTGGTATCCCGACGTTTGTGTCGACAGAGGAAATAGCTGGCGATTGGTCTCCGAAAGAAAACTCCGCGCGGATTATGTCCGTGCGTTGAACAAAGCTTATGAAAATCTCCTCAATCTCCCCATGGAGACGTTTGGCCTCCATATAGAAGACAGCATCGCCAACGCTGAGCCCATCTCTTCACGCTCGTGCAGCAACACCTTCATCAACCCCAAACCGGATGGCGTGAAACAAACCAGCGTCGTCCGCATAGACTTGTCTAAAAATGCCCCGGTTGAAAGCGCCACCATCCTCAGCAGCGCAGGAGAAATTTTTGTCTCGGAAAACAGCGTCTATTTGGCCGTCCCCCACTGGCGCGCGCCCAATAGCCCCTGGTTCGAAAACTGGGACAATCAAACTCAAGTGTCGGTTGTCCACAAATTTGTGCTCCCTCAAAACAGGCCTCCCACTTATGTCGCCAGCGGGATTGTTAAAGGCACGGTGCTGAATTCATTCTCCATGGATGAGGACAAGGCCTTTTTGCGCATCGCTACCACCACCTCCCCCTCCTGGTGGGACAGCCTTGTACCCCAAGAAAATATCCTCAGTGTCCTTCAACAAGAAGGCCCCACCTTGAAGCTGCATGGCCAACTCAACGGCCTCGCCCTCAATGAACAAATCCGTTCCGCCCGCTTCACCGGCAACCGCGCCTATATCGTCACCTTCAGACAGACGGATCCGCTCTTCGCCATCGACTTGAGTGACCCCCAAAAACCACGCCTCTTGGGAGAACTCGAAATACCAGGGTTTTCTACTTATATTCACCCCCTGGACGATAACCACTTGCTGACCGTCGGCTATGACGCCAACCCCATGGGCATCCCTCAAGGCATCCAAGTGCAGCTGTTTGATATTTCAAAGCCCGAAAAAATTCAGGTGAAAAAACATGCGCTGGGCCCCTATAGCTCCAGCGAAGCGGCTCAAACCCATTTGGGCTTCAGCTATCAGCCCTCCTTAAAATTGCTGGCCCTGCCAGTCTCCGAATGGGATTCCTATAACTATGGATATATCAACAACTTCGAAGGCGTACGCCTGTTCTGCATCCATACCCAGAGCACAACAGACGCCGGGGCCATTCAACCCTGCGGCCTAATCCCCTACCCCGAGCCCCCCAAACCCTATGCCCCCTCTTCCGTATTGCGTAATGTTTTTATGCTCGGAAAACCAGGAGAGGGGAATTATCTCTATAGCTTGTCCAATAATGTCCTCTTCTCTAGCCAACTGCCCCTAGCCCTGCCTACCCCGCCGCCAGAGCCTACCCTGCCCCTGCTTCAAAAATTTCCTCTAAATTGACACTTCAAAAAGCCTGTGCCGGGGAGACAAGGGGGAGGGGGTATATCCTTCGAGAAAGCACCTGGAGGGGGGTTATACCCATTTAAACAAGTACCTGGAGGGGGGTTATACCCATTTAAACAAATACCTGGGGGGGGTTATACCCATTTAAACAAGTACCTGGAGGGGGGTTATACCCATTTAAACAAGCACCTTGGGGGATTATACCCATTTAAACAAGCACCTGGGGGGGGGGTTATACCCGCCTAAACAAATACCTGAGGGGGGGGGTTATATCCGCTTCAGCAAGCGCGTATTGCTGATAAACAGCGCCCCCAGCAATACCAGAATGGCCACGGAATAAACCAGCGTACCCCTCGGGTTTTCATGGTTGAGAATAATCAGCCTTACAATGGCGGTAATGCCGATATAAATAAAATAGCGCAGCGGAAAGTGGAGTTTGGACTCAAAATATTTCGCAATGAGCGCAACAAACTCGAAATAGAGGAACCAGGTAATAATGGCAGCCACCATTTCATGGCTGTTATGCGCAGGGTGGCTGTCCGTCAGAAGGCTCACCAGCACCCAAGTTGTCCTCAGCAAAAAGCCGGACAAAATGAGGGCCAAAGCGAGGAGCAAGCCTGAAAGCAGGCGCTTCATGAATTTTGAAAGCCGCTTCGGTGTTATTTTCTTCATGTTCGCCCCCCCCCTTAGCCGGGCAGTGTGTCATAGGAATGACATAGAAATGGCGGATGGAGGGCCTAGGGGTTTATGAGGCGTAGGGTAGCCCCCCCTCGGCTACCCCTTTTATGTTGCTGTGCGTCCGGCCTGGCCGCTTGTTAGGGCAGACGTAAAAGAAGCTGCGTTAACTTCTCAAATTCTTTATCCCAAATTTCATAATAACTTTGAGGCCCCCAGCCCTTCTTCCCTACCCCCCCCACCCTGTTTGAAAACTCCCTGCCCGCCGCTCGCCCCCCCATCCTCTCCCAGGCCGCCGGCGTATTCCCCCATATGTCATATACCCTGTTGTAGAAACGGTGGTTGGAGGGGTTTCCGGCAAGGCCTATCTCCCAGCCATGCGCCAAAAATTCACGCCGAATCTCCACATTGCTCGCAATGGCCGCCCCTTCGTCCTTCCGCCTGTTTTTGAAATAGGCCGCCTTCGGCTCCTCCAGCTTTTCACTGCTCCGCAAACCCTCGTGAAAGGCTTCCAGGGAGCTTAGGTTAAATTGAAAGGGGAAGGCCGCGTGGCCCGCTTCATGGGACAATTCTTGTATCGCCGCCAGCGGATGCCCCTTGAGGGAAACGTCTATAACCATGGACTCGCTCAGCGCCGGCCTCTTGCCTTTTATAACATAGCGGAGCCTATAGCAGGAGACCCCTCCCTTAGGCCCATAGGAAACCCTGCCCCCCCTTTGAAAAAATAACCCCATCCTCTCCAATAATTTGGGCGAATACAAAAGCAAATCCCCAACCCCCTCCCCCAGGCATTGCCCTAGAAGCTTCTGTATCTGCCGGCTCTCCAACAGAGGTTGGCCAGGAGGGGGGGCTATTCCTCGGGCTTAAAATATATGGGCTTAAAAATATGTACGCTTAGAGGTTGAGTCTAAACCCCTTCTATATCCGTTTAAACCCCAACCCCCCTGCTGTTTCTAAAACAAAAAATATTTTGAAAAAAATACCCCATAAAGCGAGAAAGGTCCCCTATGGAAAACTGCCAACAGGGTTTGGAATACCGTATACAAACCCTAGCCCTCCCCTTCGGACGCCTCCACCTCCCCCTGTTTGCCGCCCTCTTAGGGGGGTGTAGCCCCCTCTATAACGGGCCTGTCAGCGATCACTTCGACGGCTCCCGCTTCTCCAACCCACCGGGCGTCCCCTCCCGCCCCAGCTGGTATGAAGCCCTCCAATGGCATTTGAGCCAACGCGACGTTGCCCCCTGGCCGGGCTATAGCGACGTCCCCCCGGGGCCCCCTCCCCCTGAGCGCGTCGCTGACTTGCGCGTTAGCTTCGTCGGCCATGCAAGCGTTTTGGTGCAACAAGACGGCCTCAACCTCCTGACGGACCCCATTTGGTCCCCCCGCATCGGCCCCACCTCCTGGCTGGGCAGCAAACGCCAAAGGCCGCCGGGAATACGTTTTGAGGATTTGCCCCCGGTGGATGTGGTGCTGCTCAGCCACGATCATTATGATCACCTCGACTTGCCGACCCTGCGACAACTCGCCGAGGCCTTCCCCAACCTCACCATGGTTACCGGTTTGGGCAACGGCAGTTTTCTGAAGTCCAACGGCATTCATGTACGTGTGGTAGAGCTGGACTGGTGGCAGTCGACGACGGTGGGCAGCCTGGAAATTTCGGCGACCCCCGCGGCCCACTGGTCCGGGCGTAACCCCTTCGCCCAAAACAGGACTCTCTGGGTAGGGTTTATGCTAAAGGGCCCAGCAGGGGGGGTTTATTTCGCCGGGGACACGGGGTGGGGGCCGCATTTCGCGGAAATTCGCGAGCGCTTCGGCCCCCTGCGCCTCGCCCTGCTCCCCATCGGCGCCTATAAACCCGAGTGGTTTATGAGCCCGCAACATATGGGGCCCCCAGAAGCCCTTGAAGCCGCACGCATACTCGAAGCCTCCAGCAGTATTGGCCTACACTTTGGCACGTTTAACCTGGCCGATGACGGCCCCTATGAAGCCCCTAACGCCTTAGGCGCTCATGGCCCTAACCCCCATTTTGAAATACTCGCGGAGGGGAGGGGGTGGGAAGTTCCTCCTGTTGCCCCCCGCCCCTCCTCCCCTCCCCCCTAGAGCACTTCCACTTTGGAGTAGCCCCCCCCTAGCGGACCGGCCCCCCTTCTTCTCTGCCCCCCCTGAGTGGGCCTCCCTTATAAATCCTCTTTTCTGAGCCACCCCAAGACTCGCCCATTGTCCAAGCGCCACAATTCATCTTGAAACCGCAGCGGAATGTTCAGCCTGGAGCTTTGCAAAATGCCTGGGTTTTGCTGAATTATTTCAATTTCACCCTCCCTGACATCCGACACAATGGCCACATGGCCATAGGCGCCCCCGCCAAAAACCAACAAATCCCCCGTTTGAGGTTTTGACTGGCTTGGGTTTTGGTATTGCGTCAAAGCGCGTTTTTCATTCATTTCGCCGTCTTGGAGACGCTCATCAAAAAAATCTTTGGCATGTCCATAGGAATCCGGCATCTTATGGTGGTAATATTCATAATAATAACGTTTTACAAATTCAACACATTGATATTTTTGTCCTAAATTATAATTATCCGCCGTTAGGTTACGTCCGGAAACATTGCCGATAGGGCCGTTATAATAAACCACGACGCCATTTAAACTATCTATGGGCTCCCCTATTTTATGTTCGCTAAAAATCTGGGGTTTTTTGATAATGATAAAAATAGCGGCCAATAGAATGAAGGCGGCCGATAAAAACAAATATTTGTATTTTATGCTCAGACTCATGGCTAACCAACATGGGGTTTGAGAATTTTTTCTCCAGCACGCCACCGTTCTTTGCCATTGCCCTAACAGACAACAAATGGCCTCTATAACAGCCTAGCATGGCTCTGTTGAGACACAAATTTCTATGACAAGACAACGCATTTGGGTTTGGGCTCCAAAGGGCTCATAGGGGTGGTTTTCCCAACGTTATTTTCTCCGTTGAGCTGCTGCAACCCGTGCTTGTATAGCAAGGCATCAACGAACTTCGCGACTCAAGAAGATAACTCGGGAGGGATTCATGCAAACATTGCGCAGCCACTCGCTGAACCAATGGCGAGAGGACTATATGGGCTACATGTGGAAGGTAGATTTTGAGCCTTTCAACGACATACCTTTCCACATCGCCTTCCATTTTCCCCTGGGGTTGCCGGGTATGGTGGATTGTTGCTTCAGCGCCGGCACGCTTGTTCGCACTTCGGAGATAACTCAAAACGAAGAGGACGTCTTCCAACTTGTGAGCCCGGGAAGAGGCGCCCTTCTCTCTGAGCAACGTGGACGTCAACTTCAACTTCGTCGGAACGAGGCGACCTTGCTCTATGGCGCCGAGCGCAGCCGTCTCGGTTCTCCGACGGGTATCCGTGGGATAGGAATAATGGCGCCACGGGAGGAGTTTGAGAAGCGCAGCGTACGTCCCGACGACGCGGTAATGACACCCCCAGAGGCGCGGCTGCTCGCGTTGCCCAACAAGCCGCTTCTAACGTTTCCAAGGCCTATTGAATGAGGGGGAGGGGATTTGTGCGGGCAGCAACCCCCTCCCCCCCAGCTCGCTTGCCCTCCACATTTCCACCCTTATGTCACAGCAGCTCCCTTCAACTTGGAACCGGTCTAGGGGCCTTCCTTTCAAGGGGAGGGTGGGCAGCGCCTTCACTTGAAAAAAACGAACTCAAAAAAAAGACATCTGTTCGCCTAAGCCCAAGACGAGGGGGGCAAGCGTCTGGAAAAGTCTGTGACAGGGGCAAGCGTTGTGCCCCTGTCTGGAAAATTCTTCAAACCATTTAGGAGAGAATGTTATGGCCAATGACTTTAAGGAAGACATATCTGCAGCAGTTCGTCATTCACTCAGCAGGGGCATCACCGTTTCTGAGGCTCAAATAAAAAAAGAGATGAAGCATTTTGATGAAAAGGATTTTTGTAAAAAATATACAAAAAATTCTGAACGCGCTTATATCAAAGCCAAAGATCACAAAAACAAAAGCCATGAGTTTTGGATTCATCAATATTTAATGAGGAATCTGGATGCATTCACGGAAGAATACTATTTTCAAATTTCGCACATGCTGGCTCACCTGAAAGACCATCAAAGATATCTCGTCATCACCTTCAAAAATGGAGAACTTTGGGGACATCCAAGAGCAGCGGATACATCCGGAGGTTTTATCGCCAGCATTGGGCCATTAAAGAAAATCATAGAAGTAGCTTTAACAATAGCCATCCCTGAACTTGGAAGTTTTGCATCCAAGCTCACAGCTCTTGCTGCTGGACTGGGTGACGCATTTGATAAGTTATCCATGATGGGCTGGGAAGATGTTCGTGATAAAATTCAAATAGAAATCCTCAGACAAATGGTTCATCGTTATCTCAATATGAAAAAGCCCTAGGGCATGGGAAGGCTAGGGCAAACAAGAGGGGCAAAAAACGCGAGCTCCCAGCAAGGGCCTCCTTGCCCCATTGGACAGGGGTGAGGGGGTAGCCCCCTAAAAATACCCCCATTTTAGGACTGGTTAATACCGTAGGCGGCCACATAAGCCGCTACCACCTCTAGCAACTGCTTGCCATAAGCTTCCCGTTTACGCTCGCCTATGCCTGCAATATGCCCCAGGGCCTCCAAGCTTGTCGGGCGGGCAGCGGCAATTTCGCGCAAGGTGGTGTCGTGGAAAATAACATAGGCCGGCACATTGCGCGTTTTAGCGGTATCGGCGCGCCAGGCGCGCAGGCGCTCAAAGAGGGCGCCGGCCGTGTCGTCGGGAATGCTGTATTCGAGTGTGCCTCCCTTGCGTAGCCTTTTGGGCCGCTCTTGTTTTTCGGGCGGCAGCCTGACGAGGAAGTGGGTTTCTCCACGCAACAAGGGGCGGGCGGAGGGGGTGAGGGTTAGCGCGTTATAGCGCTCGTCTACGCTGACAAAGTCCTGGGCTATGAGTTGCCTGAAAATCATCTGCCAGCGTTTTTTGTCCAGCTCACCGCCAATGCCGAAAGTCGTCAGGCGCTCATGCCCCCTGTCCCGTACTTTGTCTGTAAGCTCGCCGCGTAACACGTCAATGAGGTACCCCGCCCCATAGCGCTGGCCCGTCCGGTATATGCAGGACAAGGCCTTGCGCGCGGCCTCCGTCGCATCCCAAGTTTGGGGGGGGGCGGCGCAATTGTCGCAATTGCCGCAGGGTGCAGCCGTTTCGCCGAAATAGGCGAGCAATTGCTGGCGGCGACAGGAGATGGTTTCGGCAAGTCCTACGAGGGCGTTAAGCCGGTTATGGGAGAGGCGGCGATAGGTTTCATAGTCCATGCCGGCGGCGCCTTCGCTCAAGTCAATTCTCCGGCGTTGTTGGACAACGTCGCCTGCACCCCATACCATCCACGCCTTGGCTGCTAAACCGTCCCTCCCCGCCCTCCCCGTCTCCTGGTAATAACTCTCTATGGAGCGCGGCAAGTCAATGTGCGCGACAAAACGTACGTCGGGTTTGTCAATGCCCATGCCAAAGGCAATGGTGGCCACCATAATAAGGCCGTCCTCGCGCAGGAAGCGTTGCAGGTGCTCCGCCCGTATTTCCGTCGAAAGCCCCGCATGGTAGGGCAAGGCCAGAATGCCGTGTTGTTGCAGCCACGCGGCGGTTTTTTCTGTCCTGAGCCTGGAGTGGCAATAGACAATGCCCGCCGAGCGCGAAAGCTGCTGCTGAAAAAGGAAACTCAGCAGTTGCTGGCGCGGTTTTGCCTTCTCCAAAATGGAATAGTGAATGTTGGGCCTGTCAAAACTGGAGACAAAGCAGCGCGCCGCATCCAAATGCAGCTGCTTTATAATTTCATCGCGGGTTGGCCGGTCAGCGGTGGCCGTTAGCGCTATGCGTGGAATATGGGGATAGCGCTCCGGCAAAATGGACAATTGCAAATATTCCGGGCGAAAGTCGTGCCCCCATTGCGAAACGCAATGCGCCTCGTCAATGGCAAACAGCGCCAGTTGTTTTGTGGCATAGAGGCCGTCCAACAACTCAAGGAAGCGAGGTGTTATGAGACGTTCAGGAGCGACATAGAGGAGGTGGAGGGCGCCTGCGCGCAAGGCCTGCTCAACGGCCCTGGCCGAGGCCGCATCGAGGCTGGAGTTGAGGTATTCGGCAGCCACCCCTGCCTCTTTGAGTATGCTGACTTGGTTGTGCATGAGTGCAATCAACGGCGAAACCACAATGGCCGTACCCGGCCGCAGCAAGGCCGGAATTTGGTAGCACAGCGACTTTCCGCTCCCCGTCGGCATCAACACCAGCGCATCGCCCCCGTCGGCGACATGCTGAATAATGGTTTTCTGCTGGTTGCGAAAAGCCGCATAGCCAAAAACGCGTGTGAGAATTTCCTCAGCGTCGCAGCTCATTTTTCACACATAGGGGCAGGAGGGAGAGGGGGGGGGAGGAACCGCAACCCGCCGGGAGATAAAACATCCTTTGCCTCCCAGCACTCGACATAAAATCCGCATAAACCCATAACGCCCTCCTCACACGCAGTCCGTCGCCAGTCATATGTCGTTTATAGGGGAAATTCAAGGGGTGGGTGGTGTGGGGGAGAATTGAAATTCTAAGTACGCAACTTGGTGGAAAGTTTTTTTGGGGGGGGTTTTGGGTGCCAACGGGAATGCCTATAATTTTTGAGGCTAGCCTGCGGGGGATGCATTATGTAACTCAACTATTCATCCCGTTTCCCTTTTTCTACCTGCCCGTTTCATGAATGGCCTGAAGCTTTCTGAAACCACTCCAGTGCTTTGATGGAGTTTCCTTGCTGCGAGTAGAATTTCCCAATGTTGTTGTACGTAGCTACGGTATTCGGGTGCTCTCTGCCCAATATTTTTTCACAAATGGCTAAGGCCTTCTGAAACCACTCCAGCACTTTAGCGTGCTCCCCTTGGCAGAAGTAGAAAACCGCGATGTTGTTGTAGATGGTGGCAGTAAGTGGATGATCCCTGACCAGCATCTTTTCGCAGGTCTCTAAAGCCTTCTGATACCATTCCCACGCTTTGACGTACTCTTCTAGACTGATGTAGACTCCTGCAATGCTGTTGTATGCAGCAACAGTGTGCGGGTGTTTTTTGCCCAATAGCTTTTCGCAAATCTCTAAAGCCTTCTGAGAGTACTCCAACGCTTGGGCGTAATCCCCTTTACTGTTATGAATAACCGCAATGTTGTTGTAAGTGGTGGCGGTGTCCGGGTGCTCTTTGCTCAGCATCTTTTCACGTATGACTAAAGCCTTCCGATTCCACTCCATCGCCTCGTCATAATTCCCTTGATTATAGTGAACAGACGCAATGTTGTTATAAGTGGTGGCAGTGTCCGGGTGTTCTTTGTCCAGCACCTTTTCACGTATGGTTAAAGCCTTCTGATTCCACTTCTGTGCTTCGACGTAGTTTCCTTGACTTGCATAGGTTTCTGCAATGTCATTGTACGCGATAGCAATGTCTGGGTGTTCCTTGTCCAGCAACTTTTCGCTGATCTCTAAAGCCTTCTGAAAACACTCTCGCGCCTCTGAATATTTGCTGCTGCAATCAAACCCAAACCCAGCCCTATAATATAATCTACGTATTTTCTTTTGCGCCTCTTCATCCACCAACACTTCTTTTGCATGGTTCACTATTGACAGTATGTGCAGCACGTTTTTTTCAAACGTGTCCATGTCCATTAACGACTTATTACCATATTCATATTCAAAAACAGCACACGCCATATTGAGACAGCAAGAAAGCCATTGCATATCCCCCGCCTGGTTTTGTCGTGTCACGGCCTGCACCAGTCGGTGTATGCTTAAAAAATTCCCCTCTCGTTTTGCCAACGCATATTTCACTAAGCTTTGTATCACCTCATTAAATTTCAACTTATTGCTTAGTTCGTTATGAAGTGGTTCAGGCAATCTTTCTGCTTGGCATACAAAAAAATCCAAAGGGATATTGTCCGGCGCCATATAAGCGCATAAAGAAAACAATTGCCGCGCCGGTTCGCTAAGTTTTGATAAACTGATGTTCCACGTGGTGGTAACAATTTTGTTATAATTATAATCCTTTAGTTTAGCGGCTGTACCCTCAAACACTTTCAACCCATGCTGCTCAAATAACGATATATATTCCTCACAATCGCAATCATTGTCCACATCTGCCATATAGGCCGCTGCCTGCTCAAGCGCCAATGGCAGCAACTCCAACAGCTCTGTCAGTTTGTCCAGGGTTAGCTCAGCGTTAATGGCTTTCCTGGGAAGTCGCTCACGCATGAAGGCTCTGGCTTCATCCACCGTGAAAACATCCAAATCAATCATCGTGCTGTTTGCTAAGTTTAACTTCCTATCACGCGTGGTAACAAGCAGATGGCCAGTCCTAACACGTTCAATAAAGGGTTGAATGGTTTCAACAGTTTCCACATTGTCAAAAATGAGCAAAAAAGAGTTGTGGCCAGCGAACCAGTTGTTCAATCTTCCAATCAAATCCTTGTCGTTCAGTTGCGAAGCTGCGTCTCTACCCTCTGGGAGAAACCCGCATTTTTCCGCGAATTCTAACAAATCTTCCCGCGGCGACTTTTCCGCCTTTATCCACCAGATTGCATCAGCATAATCATCTCTGAAACGGTGGGCATATTCCAAGGCAAGCTGTGTTTTGCCGATACCACCCAATCCGGCAATCGCCTGTTTTACACAAACCGCACCATCGGTTGCGAACGCGGCGTGGATTCTGTCTAGATCCTTTGTTCGTCCACTGAAATATGGGTTTCTCTCTGGGAGGTTGTTCACGGGGAAATTGGAGGGAAAAGCAGGGCGGGCTTTCTTTGCCGCGTTTGCCGGGAAAGGAGGTCGCGTTCGTGGTATCGGACTTGAGTCTACTGCGTTCAACAACCTTTTTTCAGCAAGGGTCTCCTCAACACCAAAAATATCAATATATACAATTGTTTGTAGCAAGTCAGGTGGAGCAACATCCGCAACACGGACAGGAATAAACCTATATGTTGTGTCCTTTAGGTGCTTGTTCAATGCTGCCGAGCATTCCTTTTGGCAATAAGGTGAGTCGATATAATTTTGTGAAAAGATTGGAATAAACGCGTTCGAGTTTTCCAAAAATTCGTTCATCTTGGAGATAAAATCATCACTTGGACGGATATCCCACGCTTGGAAACAGGTTGAATAACCATGTTCTTCTAAACAACCTGCTACCCATTTTGCCAAAACCTTGTCAGCTTTATTGTAGCTTATGAAAAAATCTTTCTTCTCCACAGCAGGTTCCCCTGTCGAATTTGCCTTCAGTCTCTTTTAGCATAAATGCTTCTTTTCCTACGAATGTACTTTTGTGCACCTTCTTCCACAATTGGATAAGTCTATTCCAACCGCCGCCTTGCATGTGCGCGCTCATGCTTCGCTGCCCATAAAACTTCAACCTGCCGCTGAGTTTCACGCTGCTGTTTGTGGTGTTGCCGGATCCGGAGGTGTCGAAATGTTGCACTCAGGCTGGCTTTTTCGAAAACCTAAACCTCTGGCTCTTTGGGGGGGCCTTAGGAAGCTTCTCCAAGTCCTAAAAGAATTTTTTCTGTGCCCCATGTAACAATCAGGCCTTCTCAAACGTCTTCAAAGAAACGCATGAGCTAATCTGCGCTGGTCTTTCCAATAGGAGGTTGGTCATGAAACGTGTGTTGGCTCATGCCTTGGGCTGCTTTGTCCTGGGTGCTTTTCTTGTTGATCCGGTTTGGGCGCAGGTAGCGCCGCCTGAAACCATCGTCTGCTCCAACACCGAAACTCCCGGCACAGGCCGCTGCCCAGCGCTGCAAACAGTCGTCGATAGTCTTTTTGGAAAGATGAATGACACCCTGGCACCCACGGCATATTCCACAAACAGGAGTGCCAGCCTTTCCGGCAATTCCGTCTCCATGCTCGGCGATATTCCAGGCTTGGTTCAGGTCTACGGCGCATACAACTTGGCGGACTCCGAAGGGGTGGGCAGCAATGAAGGGAATGCGGTTTTCATCGAAGGCAGCAACCTGAATAACGTTAGTGTATGTGGCGGCTACTCCGACACTGGCAACGCCATGAATAACAGCGCAAGCATTGCCGACAGCAAGTTTTCGGGTGATGCCTCCTCTATTTGCGGCGGCTACTCCGACACTGGCAACGTCACGAACAACAGCACAAGCATTGTCGACAGCAAGTTTTCGGATGCTGCTCCCTATATTTATGGCGGCCACTCCTTAACGAACAACGCCACAAAAAACAGCCTAAGTATTTCCAAAATCGAAATTTCGGGTGAGATACCTTATCTTTTCGGCGGACTCTCCTTCCAGGGTGACGTCACAAACAACAGTCTGAGCATTACCGATAGCGAGATTTCGAGTCATTTCCCCTATATTCACGGCGGAAACTCCGACTCTGGCGGCAACGCCACAAGCAACAGTGTGCACATTGCCAAAAGCGAGATTTCGGGTGAGGCCCCCTATATTTGCGGCGGCTTCTCCTATCGTAACACCACGAACAACAGCCTCAGCATTGCCGATAGCACGATTTCGGGGGCTAACTCCTTCATTATCGGCGGCACCTCCGGCTTCGACAACGTCACGAACAACAGCGTGAGCATTGCCGATAGCGAGATTTCGGGGGAGTCCCCCTATATTTGCGGCGGTATTTCCAGCTCCAACAACGCCACGAACAACAGCGTGAAACTCAGCGGCACGTTAAAGTTGGGTGCAAACGCCCTCATCAGCGGCGGAAATAATGACTGGAACAGTCCCGAACCTCCTGTCCTGGCTTGTGCTGCCAACAAAGACTGCTTCACCGGCAACACCCTGGTGCTGGACAACTACACCGAGGTGACGAGCTTTGCAACGCTGACGGTTGGGCATTTCGCGTCCTATAGCTTCTTGCTCTCCGACGCTTCGCAGCCTCTGATGATGGGCACCGTGCGCTTCACCCCGGCAAATGGCATACCGGCTGGCGCGGTTTCTGCCGTCTCCTCCATCAGCCTCGCTCCTGGCTATACCCCGGCGCTAGGGACGAAAATTTCCCTCCTCTGCGCGGGTACTTTTGAAGGCATCATCGCCAACAACGGAAAAACCTTAAACGGAAGCGGTCTCAGCTTCCGGCTGTCGCAGGAAGCTGACTGCATCTATGCCACAGTCGGTGAAATCAGCAGCAACGGAGGCGACTCTGAGACAACGGGAAATAACGCCGAAGCCAAAAGTTCAGGCTGCGGCTGCACGGCGAGCGGAAACACGTCGTTCGCCGGGCTTGGTTTTGTGCTCTCATTAGCGCTGCTTGCCCGGCTTCGCCGCCGAGGGGTTGCCACGCGTTGAAGCGCACGGGTCAACGCTTCAACACTGCAAGACACTTGACAACCTCTAAAACTCCCCTCCTTGCCCCCACCACATGGACTCCCGTATGTCGCAACAGCTCCATTCAACAAAGTGGTAGCTAACTACGGGGGGAGCCAAGTGGATTTTTAATGTGAAGGTTTTTCTATGCCCCAGGTAACAAACAGGTTATCTCAAACGTCCTAATCAACGTTGATTCGGCGTTTCGTCGTTCTCTCGCACACTGTAGACTTTCTGGAGTTTTCAGAAATGAAGCCCATGTTGGCCCATAACAAGCTTTGGAGGCTCGTGGCGATGTGGCTGTTTGCAACCGCTGGAATGGCTTTCGCGCAAGCACAAACACGCCATTCGGAAGCTTTTGGAAAGCAAAACAACGCTCCAGAAGTTTCAGCAAAAACAGCTGCAGGCGAAGAAGAGGAGGCGGCGTCTCGAAGTTTGGCCCACGCAAGCTCTCAAGACAATCCTCGCGAAGAATATCAGCAAACCCGCCAGCATCAGGTTTTTGTCTTGATGGACTTCATCGTCAACACCTTCGGGCTGCTGACAACTCTTGAAGGGGTAGGCAGTCCTTTTACTTGGAGTATTCGCTATCATCTGCCGCTTCCCACCACCCGCCACTGGTTTGCTCTTGAAATGGGCACAGACATCCTCCTTCTTTTTTATGATGACAAGTATCATGTCAGCACGCTGATCATGTCCATTCCCATTGAATTCTTCTGGGGTTTTCGCCGTACACCCAGCTTCGCGCTCTATTGGAAGGTGGGGGTGGGGGCTTTCTTTGCGATTAACCGTGATAAAGAGTTCTATATCCTCCCCTTCCCTGCCCCTACCCTTCACTTGGGCCTCATGTGGGACTTTTCTAAACTCCTTCACCTGCGCCTGGAGATGGGTTTTCCTGGCCTTCTGCACCTCGGCCTGGGCTTTGGCTTCTGAGGTAGATATTCGATGTTTCGTCGTTTCTCGCACACTGTAGACTTTCTGGGGTTTTCAGAAATGAAGCGCATGTTTGGCCATAACAAGCTTTGGAGATTCGTGGCAATATGGCTGTTTGCAGCCGTTGGAATGGCTTTCACGCAGGCACAAACACGCCATTCGGAAGCTTTTGGAGAGAGAAAAAGCGCTTCAGAAGTTTCAGCTAAGACAGCTGCGGACGAGGAAGAGGAGGCGGCGTCTGGAAGTTTGGCCCACGCAAGCTCTCAAGAAAACCCTCGCGAAGGATACCAGCAAAACCGCCAACATCAAATTGTTCTCTTGGGCGACATCGCCATGGGCATCGCCGGGATGCTGTCAAACCTGGATGGGATAGGCCGCCCTCTTTCTTTGAGTGTTCGCTATCATCTGCCCCTTCCCAGCACCTACCACTGGATTGCTCTTGAAATGGGCGTAGATCTCATCTTTCTTTTCGGGGAGGACAGCTGGCAGGAGATGCTGGCGTGCGTTCCCATCGAATTCTTCTGGGGGTTTCGCTATACACCCCGCTTTGCGCTCTATTGGAAGTTTGGCTTGGGACCTTTCCTTCTTTATCATGGATCTCTCAATGTCGTCGCATTCCCTGCCATCACCCTTCAATTGGGTCTCATCTGGGACTTCTCCAAAATCGCTCACCTGCGCGTGGAGATGGGTTTCCCCGGCATTCTTCGCCTCGGCATAGGCTTTGGCTTTTAAGGATTTTGCCTGCCTCCAACGTCTCTCAATATGGGCAGACCGTCGGTCCTCATCTCCCAAACTGTGGCATCCCAAAGCATGGTTTGCGTCCAAAACGCAGCAGAAAGGCTTGCAACATCCACACTGCCTCCGTCCAGATCGGAAACGTCGTCTATGACAGGCTGTTTGGGCGTTCCGCCATTGTCGCTGGTGTCGGTGTTAAAGCGTATGTCCATGTCAAGCCGTGCATGGTTGTTGTACATCTCTAAACTGCCATAATAAATATCTCCCGCCACACGCCCAACGCTAACTCCGCTCAGGTTTGCTCTCTGTCTGACGCTGGGGTTCAGTGCTATGCAGTTTTGCACCACCCCGCCGATTCCTCCCGCGATACCGCCCACCGCATAGACACCTCTCACATTCCCCGTGGCATAACAGTTTTCTACCGTACCATGCGCACCTGACCCCACTACACCGCCAACCGTCTGGCCAATACCCACATCTCCCGTGGCATAGCAGTCCCGAAGAACTGTGTCGCTCCCGTTCATCCCTACAACGCCGCCTATTGTTTGACCACCGCTGACGTTTCCCGTGACATAACAACGCTGTACAATGCCGCCGTTTAGCCCCACCACCCCCCCCACTGCTACACTGCCAAAAATCGCTCCTGTTGCATAACAACGCTGTACCATGCCGTGGTTCGCCCCCACCACACCACCCACATAGGAGCCGCTGCCGATATCTCCCGTGGCATGGCAGTCTTCTACCACACTCTGCAAACCAATGTTCAGCCCCACCACACCGCCAGCATCAACACCGCTGATATTCCCTGTGGAATAGCTGTCTCGTACCGTGCGGTTGTTTTCCCCCGCTACACCCCCCGCATAACCACCACCGTTGATATTTCCCGTGGAATGGCTGCCTTGCACTGTCCCCCAGTTTACCCCTACCAGACCACCTGCATAACCACCTCTTACATCCCCCGTCGCATAACAGTTTTCTACCACCCCCTCGTTCCGCCCCACCACTCCCCCACCCTCACTGCTGCCATAAACAGCGCCTGCCGCATGGCTGTTTTGTACCCTGCCGTCACTCCGCCCCACCACACCGCCAGCATAAACACCATTTACACTCCCCGTGGCATAACAGTTTTCCACCAGACCCTCGCTCCACCCCACCACGCTGCCAATTCGATCGCGACCCGTAACGCTGCCGCCTTCCAACCCAAGGTTTTCAACAACAGCACGGGTGCCTATATGGCCAAACAGGCCTTGCAGATCACTGTCGGGGTTGTCAATGCTAAGGCCAGTAAGGGTGTGCCCGGCGCCGTCAAAACTGCCGCTAAAAGGAAAATCCACCGTGCCTATGGGCGTCCAGTTGCTTTGGTTCGCTGGGGGGGTTGCCAAACGGAGATCTTCTGCCAGTTGATAATGCCGCTCCAACCCCTCCATGCCATTCGCATAGTCGTTAAATGCCTGAAGGTTGTCTTGGTCCACCGGAATGATACGCTCGCTTGCCCTTTCCAGCCCGTCCCGGACAAGCAGCTGCAGGGTTTGAGTTTCACCGGTATAACCCTCTGGTATATTTGCTAAACTGAAGTGTATGTCCGCTAAACCTTCAGGAAATTCGCTGATGCCGTCATATTCAACATGAACCTCAAAGTTTCGTGTATTTTCTGACGAGGGAGCGGGGGTTAGAAATGTCCTTAGGTTAAAGGCGCTTATTTCAAGCCCCACCTTATCCGAGTCAGCACTGTTGGCAAACCCTGAAACACCAACGCTAAGGGTGGCAGAGGGGTTCAGCGGTGAGAGGATCGTCGCATGAGATATAAGGTGAAGGTGAAGGTGCCCCTCCGTCCTCAGCTCTATCGGTTCTTCCGGCTTTTCCGGCTTTTCCGGCTTTTCCGGCTTTTCCGGCTTTTCCGGTTCTGCCTCCGTAGCCAGTTCCTCCATTTTGTCCGAAGAACAAGCATGGAGGCTTAATAGGACCCCCAAGGCCAAAATGCCCAACATCCCTAAACTTGCCCGGCTTGGGTTCCCTTTGCATGCAAGGAGGGCATATGCGTCCATATTTTGTGTTTTCATTGCTAAATATTCCCCTAAATATCCGGCCTCAAAGAATGTCCTAAAAAAGAACATCTTTGATTGTATTGTCAATCTTTCATTTATGAAATTAAACGCATGGTATCTAAACAACATACGCCAGGTAAGGAAGTGTATGCGCCGCCTAAAAGCTGGGGCCTTCCTCACCCCCCCAAAAAGCGGTTGGGCGACCCCCCTTGGGCCCTAAATGTCGTCACAAGGCGTGTCCATTTTTTTGTTGGCATACATCCCCAAGTCATTCCATACAAAAGGCAAGTCTATGTTGGGCGCAACCGCAATTTTGATAAGCTGTTGCCTCTTCTTCCCTTGTACCCAATAGACTTCTGACTTCCCAATAACCATACGCAAGCTTCCATTGGGCGTTGCGAAAACTTCTCCGCCAGAGTCCTGGACAATGTTTTGAAGTTTGGCTTTTTTGAAGCGCCCACGTTGGCCGATGAAAAACTGAAAGTCCTTCTCACCCTCTAGGGAGGACTTGTCGACATAATAATAAACGCCCTTATCATCCCGAACAATCAGGTGAGGCGTCCTCCGAAACCGACGCTCATAAAACTCGGCACTCTCCACAATGGCCTTGGCCTCCTCGGCGGGCACAAGCTGGAGGGGAATTTTGCGCCCCCTCCCACACATCACATAAACCCCGTCCTCCCTTGTTTTCATAATGGCATTCTCCCCCCACTGTGTGCGCGGCTCCCAAAAAGTTATGTCAAACGTCACAAAAACATAGGCGCCATCCTCTTTCTCCTTCAGGTATTCTTGAGAGCCTTCCCACGCTTCCTGACGAAAAAATATTTTCCCATCCCCCCAGAAAGCGGGAAGCTGCGTGGGCTTCTCCTCAGCTCGCGACAAAGCCAAATAGTGGCCTTTGCCGTCTGTTAACAAAAGGAGTTTGGAGCGAAACGTCTCCGTACCCTCATAGGGCTTCAAAACCTCCTTGGCCTTGGGAGGGACCGCCTGAGCAAAAACAGCCAGGCAAGCACTCAAAAAAACAAGCCTCAAAAGGCGCCTCAACAGCACAGGAGAAGGGATGGAAGGAAGGGTATGCATGAAGCCGTTCTTAGCCAACTTCGAACAAAAAACCAATAGCCCTGCGCAATAACCCAACACAGCGCGTGTGCACCCCACACCCCCGAGGCTGGGGGGGAAACTGAACGGAGCAAAGCGCGTTTCCGGCGCGAAGGTTCAAGAAAGATTTTGGGGACCTATTTGGAATAGGCCTTAAATTTTTCATACCGTCTTAGCAACTTTGTGGGCAAAAGTCGGATAATATAATGGAATATGCCCTTCATCAACGGCAGTATTTGGATTCAATGTCGAACGATACTTTGATCTAAATTTTAAGCAAATGGAAACATTATTTAACAAGCTAAAAACAGCTAATAATACCTTGAATATTGTTATCATTGATGCCTGCTTTAAAAAAATGACTCCACCTCTTTTTCATCATCACCGTGGAATTGTCTTTTATCCAATGACAAAGCAAGACCTGCCTATAGAAAATGATGGGTTAGAACTATTAGAACAATTCAGCAAGGATATTTTTTGTTTACAATCAGCTTTGTCTGGGAAAACAGCATTGGATGGTATGGGCAGCAGCATCCATACCTTAAAGGAAATATATATAATCATGAAAGCTATGTCATAAATTATAAATCCAAAACAGAAATTTAGACAAAAAAGGAGTTATGTATGAAAAAAAAGAGAGCTTTTTTTGTTATTAAGACGGCATTTATTCTGGCAATAGGCTTTTCATTAACAGCTTGCGATGACGGAAAAACGCCATCTTCTTATTCCATCAGTGCATCGACGCTTACATCGTTTGACACCCTGCAATCGCCTTATACTCAACCGGCAGCACAAACTGTTACCATTACCAACACCGGT
Source organism: Cystobacterineae bacterium (assembly GCA_009781495.1). Classification (GTDB taxonomy): domain Bacteria; phylum Myxococcota; class Myxococcia; order Myxococcales; family Myxococcaceae; genus WRKR01. The sequence goes on along the minus strand of WQYA01000002.1, from coordinate 61,889 downwards.
ACTGGAGCTGTTACCCTCACACAGCCAACCGCAGTTAATTACCTTATCGGAGCGCTGTCAACAACCAGCCTTGCAACAGGCGGAGCAACGGCAACCTTTACCGTGCAGCCCAAAGGCAATCTGTCGGTTGGCACTTATAAAGAAACGATTAGCATAAACGGCACAAATGGCACAAGTGCAACAGTAAATGCCGCTTTTGCAGTAAGCCCTCCGTCTTCTTATTCCATCAGTGCATCAATGCTGACATCGTTTGGCACCCTGCAATCGCCTTATACTCAACCGGCAGCGCAGACCGTTACCATTACCAACACCAGTGGCGGAGCTATTACCCTCACACAGCCAACCGCTGTTAATTACCTTATCGGAGCGCTATCAACAACCAGCCTTGCAACAGGCGGAGCAACGGCAACCTTTACAGTACAGCCCAGAGACAATCTATCGGTTGGCACTTATAACGAAACAATTAGCATAAACGGCACAAATGGCACAAGTGCAACAGTAAATGCCGCTTTTGCAGTAAGCGCTCCGCCTTCTTATTCCATCAGTGCATCAACGCTGACATCGTTTGGCACCCTGCAATCGCCTTATACTCAACCGGCAGCGCAGACCGTTACCATTACCAACACCGGTACCGGAGCTGTTATCCTCACACAGCCAACCGCTGTTAATTACCTTATCGGAGCGCTATCAACAACCAGCCTTGCAACAGGCGGAGCAACGGCAACCTTTACCGTGCAGCCCAGAGGCAATCTGTCGGTTGGCACTTATAACGAAACAATTCGCATAAACGGCACAAATGGCACAAGCGCAACAGTAAATGCCTCTTTTGCAGTAAGCGCTCCGCCTTCTTATTCCATCAGTACATCAACGCTGACATCGTTTGGCACCCTGCAATCGCCTTACACTCAACCGGCAGCACAAACTGTTACCATTACCAGTACCGGTACTGGAGCTGTTACCCTCACACAGCCAACCGCTGTTAATTACCTTATCGGAACCCTATCAACAACCAGCCTTGCAACAGGCGGAGCAACGGCAACCTTTACCGTGCAGCCCAGAGGCAATCTGTCCGTTGGCACTTATAACGAAACGATTCGCATAAACGGCACAAATGGCACAAGTGCAACAGTAAATGCCTCTTTTGCAGTAAGCGCTCCGCCTTCTTATTCCATCAATGCATCAACGCTGACATCGTTTGGCACCCTGCGACCGCCTTACACTCAACCGGCAGCACAAACCGTTACCATTACCAATACCGGTACCGGAGCTGTTACCCTCACACAGCCAACCGCAGTTAATTACCTTATCGGAACCCTATCAACAACCAGCCTCGCAACAGGTGGAGCAACGGCAACCTTTACCGTGCAGCCCAGAGGCAATCTGTCCGTTGGCACTTATAACGAAACGATTCGCATAAACGGCACAAATGGCACAAGTGCAACAGTAAACGCCTCTTTTGATCTAAAGGTTGACGGGTATGTGAAATCTTTATTGCGATCATCAAAAACTTCTCCCACCAATATCGTTTTTCTGGGTGACGGATTTAGATTGGAAGATAACGCCAACGGCGGTGTATTTGACACCAGGGTTACCGAGTTGTTGGATTATATTTTCTCCATACCTCCGTTTGCAGGCTATGAAGATTATTTTTCTGCTTATTCAGTTTCTGCTGTTTCGGCTGACCAGGGAGCAAAAACCAATCCCAGCGACATGAGTCCCAATACGATATTTAATTCCACTTATAATTATATTGGAATTGAACGCTTACTTGTTGCCCAGAATATGAATCTAGTCAGGGAATATGCAAGGTTTGCAACTCCTAATCCTCACTTGATTATAGTTATAGTTAATGACAACAGATATGGCGGTTCAGGAGGAGAAATTGCAACGGCATCTGTCAATTCATTATCCAAGGAAATAGCCATTCATGAAATTGGTCATATATTTAGGCTTGCTGATGAATATGTTGATGAACAATATCGACAAACTGTAGGAATAACTCTTGCATCTGCAGCATTACAACCCAATGTCGATATAACAAATAATTTATCATTGATTAAATGGAATCATTTTATCGGCATAAACGGATATAACGAAGGCGCCTGGGAAGGCGGTTATTATTTTGCAACAGGAGTATGGAGACCCCGGCAATACAGCATCATGAGCAGTTATCAACTCATGCAATTTAATGCCATATCAAGGGAAACCATTGTAAAAGCTATTATTAATAATGCAAAAGAAACATATAGTTTTAACGATTTTTTGGCTCGTGATATTCTTTTTCCCCCTCCGCCTGACCAAAAAATGCCTGATGTTAGCGCCTCAGATAATCCTATGCCCGTACCCGTTGAAATTTATTCCAGATCCCTTTATGGCAATCAAAAAATACGGGCGCGGTTTAGAGGAGAAGAGGATTAAGAAAGCATAACGTCTATGGCCTCGCCCATTTGCGCTGCCTCTCGAAGGGTTTTGAATGCTTCGAGTTGGCCTTGTTTCCCCTGGGTTGTCAGTGTCTCCCTCTGAACCGACATGAATACAAAACCCTATAAAAAACAAAGTCCGTCAAGTGCTTGCAGACTTTGACGGACTTTCTCAACCCTTCTTCTTGTGGAGCCAGGCGGGATCGAACCGCCGACCTCTTGAATGCCATTCAAGCGCTCTCCCAGCTGAGCTATGACCCCGTTTCTGTGAGGCTCTCCCCTCTACACAAATCGCCTCTCACTTACAACTCCTTTATTGCCCCCCCTTCCCCTTCGGACCCTTCGCTTCCAACAACGCCTGCCCCTCATCCAACAGCTCCGAAAGCTTCTGACGCTGCTCCTCTGCCCCTCGCAACGCTTCCTTCACCCGCTCCAGCAATCCCTCCCAACGCTTGGGCGGCATCAGGGCGCCTTTCTCTATCTCTTCATAAATCGCTAATCCTAAGTCCCCCAGCGCCTTCTGCCGCCTCTGCTCCGCTTGCTCCCTCTCGCTTAAAAAACACTCAAGCGTTGTCCGCTCCTGTACTTGCTTCCTCAGCGCGACAAGCTGCTGCTGCGCTTCCTCCCAGGTTCTTTGTATGTCTATCAACAATTCGGAAGACTTGGTGAACACAAAAACCCCCGACAATCAAAGAAAAATACCTCGACGCTGCCCTAGACAACGCCGAGGAATGGCTCTCCCCGGACTCGAACCGGGACGCGGTGTCAGCCACAACGGATTTTGAGTCCGCCTCGTCTACCAATTCCGACAGAGAGCCCTTCTCCTACACCTGCTTAAAACTTGCCCTCGCTAACCTACCCTCAAAAACCTCCTCCTCCTCCACTGTACCATTGTACATGGGACTTAGCTTGTATAGATCCTCGCGTCTATGATCAACCTGCTTCTTTCCTTGGCTGTCGCTTTTTTGACCGCCTTGGGTATACGCCTCGCTCACTTCCCCTGGCTGGCCGCCCTTATCCCCTCCCTTATCCTCCTCGTCGCCTGCTATATCCTCCTGGCCAGACGTACCTCCAAACGCTTCCAGGCCATCGTCAGCGAAGTCCAAGCCGAATTGCAAACCATGCAACCTACCAACCCCCGCGAACAAAAAGCGCGCGTCGACAAAGCCTTGCAAAAAATGGAGACCGCTCGCCCTCTCGGACGTTGGCAGTTTATGATTGATAAGGAAATTGAAGGCTTCCTCGGAATGATCCGCTATTCCCTGCGCGAGGAAACCCTCGCCAAAAACCACCTCCAAAAAGCAGGCGTGCGCAACTTCTATGCAAGCGCCATTCAGGGCGCCATCGCCTTCAAAGCCAAGGACTTGCAAACCATGCAGAAATATTTTGAGCTCGCCGTCAAATATGGAAAAAAAGAGGGCCTTATGTGGGCCGCCTATGCCTGGTGCCTCCTCCAACTCAAAGAAAAACAAAAAGCCCTCGCCGTCCTCTCCCGCGCCACCACCGCTAACCCCTCCGACGAAAAACTGAAGGCCGCCCTCCATGCCGTGCAAAACGACAAACGCCTCAAAATGAAAACCTGGGAGCCCGCTTGGTGGCAACTCGGCCTTGAAACCCCCCCTACACCCCAAATGTCCCCCTTTGCCGCTACCAAACGCTCCGCTATGCGCGCCATGCGACGCTAAGGCAGGTGTTGCTGGGGCCTATGGCGAAGACATTCTTCCCGGCTGCGCATGCGGCGCTTAAGAACCTTGGAGCGCACAGGTGGGGTGGCCGCGCTGCCCGCCAAACTTAGGGAACCAGCGGTTGTACCGTGGGGTTTTGCGTGCCGCCGACGTTTCGCAAAATGGGCAGGCCTTGGGGGCCCCATTCCCAACGCTCCTTGAAGTCCCAACCCAAGCCTATCCAGAAACCCTGTTCACCGTATTCAGACGTGCTCACGCCATCCTTCAAGGTTGCGCCGGAAGTGGGGGTATAATTCGTGCCGTTGTTATGGCTCAGCATCATGCCTCTGCGTGCATGGTTGTTGAACAGGGTGCTGCCGTCAGTGTTGCGCCCCACGACACGCCCAACATTTATGTCGCTGACGGCGGCACTTGCATTGAGCGCTACACTGTTTTGCACTGTGCCGAAGACGACGATAGGGATCTCCATGAGACCGTTCGTGCCCACCAGGCCGCCGACAAAGCTGATGCCGCTGGTGTCGGTGGCGGTAACATTGCCCGTTGCATAGCTGTTTTGCAGGATACCCTCTCCGTTAGCGCCCACCAGGCCGCCGACACAGCTGATGCCGCTGGTGTCGACAGCGGTAACATTGCCCGTTGCATAGCTGTCTTGCACGGTACCCCCGTTAGCGCCCACCAGACCGCCGACATAGCTGATGTCGTCGGTATCGGCGACGGTAACATTGCCCGTTGCATAGCTGCTTTGCACGGTACCATTGCTGTTAAGACCCATCAGGCCACCAACAAAGCTGTTGGCGCCAGTGCCGGTGACATTGCCCGTTGCATAGCTGTTTCGCACGGTACCCCCGTTAATGCCCACCAGGCCGCCGACAGGGCCGTTGGTGCCAGTGCCGGTGACATTGCCCGTTGCATAGCTGTTTCGCACGGTACCCCTGCTAGCGCCCACCAGGCCGCCGACAAAGCTGATGCTGCCGGTTTCGGCGGCGGCAACACTGACGTTTATCAGCCCAAGGTTGGTTATTTCAGCACTGCCCTCTATGTGGCCAAACAAACCTTGGTAGTCTTTGGCGCTGCGGATTCTAAGGCCAGAAATGGTGTGTCCTTCACCGTCAAAGCTGCCGGTGAAGGGAGCAGCACCCGTGCCTATCGCCGTCCAGTTGTCTTCGTTCTCAGAAGACGGAAGCAACACAATGTCTTCCATCAGCTGATAGTGCAAGGCCAGGCCGTTTGTCCTTGCATAGAGGTTAAAAGCTTCCACGTTGGCCTGGTTCACTCCAATGGGGTGCGCTTTCTGGCCGTCTCCCACAACAACGCGGATGCTTTGAGTCTCATTGCCATATCCATAGCCCTCTGGAATATGGTTCAGCCTTAGGTTAATGGAGCCCGGGGGTTCTGTGAATGTCGAGCCGCCATATTGAACGCCCACACGAAAGGTGATGCTGTTGTCCGAAGGCTCGCTCTCTTCACCCCCTAATGACAACCATGCGGGTTTGTCCAAATGGCCAATTTCCAGCTGCACGCTGTTTGCGTCGGTGCGGTTGGCAAACCCGGAAACCACAACCTTCACGGTGGCAGAACGTCCATTGTAGACGCCGTCCATTTCCATTGGCGAGAAGCTGATGATGCTGGGGACAATTTCCACGAGAAGCGTGGCAGGCCCTGCCTCCGGGCTGAGGGGCTTCGACTCATAAACGCATATGCCATCATCGCCCAGCTTCGCATTCTCGCCCGCATAGCACGAAGCGCCAAGAGGACAGCCCTCGTTATTGCCAAATGTGCATATGTTGGAGATATGGCAGGCGGATGCCCAAACGAGTAAGGCAACAATTGGGAGGCGTCTTGGCGCTTTCATGGGCTTTCTCTCAAAGGTTTTTTCGCGTCCGACATGTCCGTATTTTCTCACATCCCACAAGGTGCTGTCTAGGCCAAACGCTGTAACAAAGTCTCAGGGCTGCAAGGCAACGGCACCCACTCCGCCCCCCCCTCCTTGCGAAACCAAGTTAACTGCCTCTTGGCATAATGGCGCGTATTCTGCGCTACCAACAGGCGCGCCTTCGCTTCACTTAGTTGGCCGTCCAATACCCCCAGGGCCTCGCGGTAGCCCACACTCCTCATCGCCGGAACCCCCCTAAACCCCATCCCTAGCAAACGCTCTACCTCTGCCAATAGGCCTCGCTTAAACATATGCTCTACCCTTTGGTTAATGGCTTCATAAAGCCGGCTACGTTCAGGGGAGAGGACGAAATAACGGTGGGCATACCTCTCTTCTTGGAAGCGGTGTTCCTTCCAATGCTCCGAGGCCGGTTTCCCCGTCTGCTCAAAAATCTCCAACGCGCGAAGCATTCGCAAACTGTCGCCCTTGGGCAAACGCGCAGCCGTCGCCGCGTCTATTTCATGGAGACGACGGTGGAGGGCTTCGTCCCCTGCCTCCTTCGCCCATGCCGCCAGTCGGTTGCGGAGCGACACATCCACCGGCGGGAATGTGGCTAGGCCATATAGCAAGGCCCTTAAATAGAGGCCTGTACCCCCTACTACCAATACCCGCTTCCCCCGTGAATGAATGTCTTCAATGGCCTCGTCTGCCAGTGCCGCATAGCGCGCTGCGGTACACTCTTCGGTAGGCTCTAAGCAGGAAATAAGGTGGTGGGGTACCCTATGGCATAACTCTAGGGAGGGCTTAGCCGTACCTATGTCAAAATAGCGATAAACCTGCTGAGAGTCGGCTCCCACAATTTCTGCCCCCAAACTTTCGGCCAACTCTGTGGCCAGTTGGCTTTTGCCTGCACCCGTGGGGCCCGCAATCACCAGCAAGCTGGGGCTTGCACGGGGCTTCAACGCAACATTCCCTCAAGTTCCGCAAGCACCACTTCGCGCTCTGTGCTGTTTCGCATGTCCTTGAGTTGGGCTTTGCCCGTTTGCAACTCGGCCTCCCCGAGGACAAGGCAATATTGGGCATTCAACTTGTTGGCGCGTTTGAGTTGGCTCTTCACGGAGCCGCCCCGCAAATCCGCCTCCACCACCAAACCCGCTTTGCGCAGGCGTAAAAGCAACTTCCAAACCTCGTCCCCCGCCCCCGCGTCGGCCAAAAACAGCAGCGGCCCCTCAAAGCCCGGCTTCGCATCGGCCCCCATGAGGAGACAGAGGCGCTCTAACCCCATTGCAAAACCTACCGCCGGGGTGGAAGGCCCCCCCAGTTGCTCCATAAGCCCGTCATAACGCCCCCCGCCGCATACCGTGCCGGCCGTCCCTAACAGGGGAGAGTCGGCTATTATTTCAAAAGCGGTACGGGAATAATAGTCCAGACCGCGTACGAGGCGCGGGTTCAAAACAAAGTCTATGTCGGAAAGCCGCAAAAGCCTCTGCAACTCTTCAAAGTGCTCGCGCGAAGCCTCATCCAAATGCTCCAGCAAAAGGGGGGCCGACGCAATGAGTGGCGCCATCACCTCCTCCTTGCTGTCCAGCAGACGCAGGGGGTTTTTGTCCAATGTCTTTTGCAAATCCGCTGACAGCACATGACGGTGGTTTGAAAAATAGGCATGGGTTTTTTCGGAAAAACGTCGGCGACAATCCGCATTGCCCAGCGAGTTCAACTCAAGCCGCACCTGCGCAATGCCCAGTTTCTGCAAAAACGCCAAAGCCAACTGAATGAGTTCCGCATCCTGCTGGGGCTCTGCAATGCCAAAGGCCTCTGCGCCCAGCTGGTGAAATTGGCGGTAGCGGCCCGTCTTCATGCGCTCATAGCGAAACATGGGGCCTATATAAAACCACTTGCTGACGGGCTCGCGTTGGTGGACAGCGTGCTCTATGTAGCAGCGGGCGGCTGAGGCCGTGCCTTCCGGACGCAGGCTGATGTTGCGCTCACCCTTGTCTAAAAAGCTGTACATCTCCTTGCCTATTACCTCGGTATCCTCCCCTACTCCCCGCTCAAATAGGGCCGTCTCCTCCGCAATCGGCGTCCGTATTTCGTTAAAACCAAATACCCCAAATACTTCGCGCGCCGTCGCCTCCAGGCGTTGCCATGCGGCAATGTCCGAAGGGAGAATGTCACTCATGCCTCGCAAACTGCAAAACTTTTGCTTCACAACATGCTTCCTATTTTTTGCCCCATCTTCACAACATCCTCCGCCTGCAAACCCTCCTCCAAACACACCTTGTTCGGCTCAAACAACAAAATGACGGTGGAGCCCATTTCAAAACGCATCAGCTCCTCACCCTTCTTCACCGGTAAAGGCGAAGCATAGTGCTTCGTATAGGTTTCCTTCCCCTCATGCGTGGCATGCCCTCCGTCAAAAGCCGTCACAATCCTTCCAACACAAGTGGCGCCCACCGCAACAATGGCCACCTTTCCAATCCGCGTTTGCATCCTCACAAACAAACGCTCGTTCATGGAATAGAGGGCTTTCTTATTCCTAACGGCAATGGGGTGTACGGGCCAAAATTGGCCGGGCAAATAGTGTACACTTGCAACTTCCCCATCCATCGGCGCGTGAATGCGGTGGTAGTCGCGGGGGGACAAATAGAGGGTTATAAAATTCCCGCCGCTAAAACAACGCCCCGCACCCTCACACCCTAAAAGCTGCGGTAGTGAAAACCAAACCCCCTTCGCCTGAAGACATTTGTCGCCTTCCACCCCCCCCCATTGGGAAATACGGCCATCCACCGGGCTTATCATGGACGCCTCGCCCGTATCCACGGGGCGCGTACCCGGCTTCAATTTGCGCGAAAAAAATTCAGCAAAGTTTGCATAGTCTGCCAGGGGCTTTTCCGCTTCGTCCAGGTTGATGGCATATTTCTTCGCAAAGGCAGCCATGCTTCTTTGGTGCATCCACCGGGGAAGCTTCGCGTTCACCAGCCGGCCCACACAGGAAGACAACGTGGACTTGGGCAACAAACGCATCAACGTCAAAAAAGCCTGCTCTTTCATCCGTCAAATCCCCAATGCAAGACGGTTGGCAAAACTGAATGCCAAAGAGGCATCCAGAATTTTTTGCGCCGCTGTCGCAATGTCATATTCAACACGCACAAACTCTATGCTTTGCGCAGCCTCATCCAACACCACAAAGCAGGCACGGTTGTCATAGTCGCGCGGCTGGCCTACGGAGCCTACGGAAATTAAATAGTGCGCCGTGGGCTCCAATTCAAAAGCCGCCTCACGCCGCTCTGTCACTTCTCCACCAAGCACTCTAAACACTTTGCACAAATGACTGTGGCCTACAAAAGACAGGCGCGGCAAGGCCAAAACTTCGGGCAATAGGTGGGAAATTTGGTCCGCAGAAAAAACATATTCATAGGCCTGAGGCTCAAATGGCGCACCGTGGGAGCACAATACCCCCTCCCCATAGCGGTAGGTATAGGGAAGGCCGGACAGCCACCTGAAATTGTCTTCACTCAAAACCCCCGCTGTCCAATCCAATACCTGCCGGGCCGCGCCATAATAATAGGAATAGTCCATCCTTCCAACCACGGCAGCATCGTGGTTGCCCAACAACGTCAACTCTGTGTTGCTTCGAATCAAATGACAGCACTCTTCAGGAGAAGCGCCATAGCCCACCACATCCCCCAGAGAAATGAGGCGATCTATTTTCAACGCCTCAGCCCTCCTGAGGACGGCAACCAAAGCCTCTAAATTGGAATGTACATCCGAAAGAATGCCTATCCTCATGGGAGCCTACCTCGCCTCAACATGCAGCAAGCTCCCTCTCGTGTCCAAGCACCCCATGGCATTTTGTAGGCTTTGTTATTCAAAAATAACCCCGGCTCCTCCTGAAACATGGGAAATAACCCGCCCCCTCCAACCCCCCTCGCCTCCTTGGGTTTAGTTCCCTGTTAACTCAAAATCATAAACACGTTGCGGATCTATTTGCTGATAGCGGCCAAGCCTCAATAACCGCCGTGCACACTCCCACGTTAACTCCCGAGGGTGACGCTGCGGCTCCTCCTTCTTCCAACGCTTCGCTTCCTTTCGAATGGCATCCGCTACCTCAGAGGGGTGCATGAGAAAACTCTGGGAAAAAAGCAAATTCCCATCAAAAGGTATCAGCCTCGCCTCTAAAATATCCTTCCTGTTTAAACCCAATATGGAGCGGCGCTCTGTAACTTCAAAATCGGCTTCAGAAAACAACTCCCTCAAAACAATGCGGTGCGCCTTGCATTTGCCCACTTCAAAAAGGCCATGCACCGTCTCTGTGAAACAACGCGCTTCTTCCGCTTTGTCTGGGGCGGTACGCAACAAATGCTCATAGAAAGCAACCGCGGGCGTCTTGTTGTCGGCTGGGCGTGGACGATCGAAAAGGAAATATTCCAAAAAACATGTCATGTGGTTTTCAAAAAACCTGTCCTCTTCATGAAAGTCTCCCACCACCTTCATGTATTGGGCCTTCGCTTCCAACAAATCCACATTGCTGGAATCCGGAATGGCCCACGCAATCAGTTCCTCAAACGGCTGCTGGTAGTGGCTGTTCATAACATGCTGTTGTCCGACCAACGGGCAAACTTTTGATAGAAGGGATGTAAATGTGCCGCACCCGAAGGCTGGAATTGTATGCCTGCTGCCTTGAGTCCTGGCAACTGAATTCCTTCAAGGCTGCCATCATTCACATTGCAATAACTCACCTCTATGTCCCCTTTGGCCTTGGGCATCTCCACCTCAAACCCATGGTGTTGTGCGGTAATTTCTATATGCCCCGTCTCTAAGAAACGTACTGCTTGGTTGGCCCCACGGTGCCCCATCTTCATCTTCACTACCCTTAGCCCTAAGGCTAGGGCTAACATTTGATAGCCTAAACCTATGCCCGCTAAAGGTACCCTCCCTAGCAAAGAGGCTACCGTCCGGCTTGCCCCCTCCACCGCATTCGGACTCCCCGGGCCATTGCTTAAAAAAATGCCTTGCGGCTTCATCTCCAATATGGCCTCAGCCGAAGTGCCGGCAGGAACAACGCTCACCCTTGCCCCCAATGCCACAAGCGTATTCAATATGCTGCGGCTAACACCAAAGTCCACCACCACCACGTGCCAGCCCCCCCCCTGTCCCTCTACCTCCGTAGGGTAGGAATAGACATTCTTCGTTGTCACCGTCGCTACCAAATCCACATCCTCATAGGGCTTCGTCCAACGCGCCCTGTCAATGAGCGCCTGCGTCGACAAAGTCTCCGAAGAGAGGACCCCCGGTTGACAGCCATGCTTGCGCAGGTGGGTGAGCAGACGCCGGGTGTCTAAGTCACATACCCCCGCTATGCCCCAACGCTCTACATAACTCTCCAGCGACTCCTTGGCCTTCCAGTTGGAAGCCTGCGTGAGTTCACTCAATGCAAGGCCAATGGCATGCGGCTTGTCAGACTCGACATTCTCCGCATTCATCCCCACACTCCCTATGTGAGGGTAGGAAAAAACCAAAATTTGTCCGGCCAAACTGGGGTGGGTTATCAACTCCTGGTAGCCAAACATGGAGGTGTTAAAAACCACCTCGCCTACCACCTCACCCTGCGCCCCAAATGAGCTGCCATGGAATATGGCGCCATCCGCTAAAACCAATACGGCTTTCTTCACAACGTTGCTCCTCGCGAAAAACAAATACGCCCATCCACCAGCGTCTTTAAAATGTGCCCCGTCTTTAAGTCTATAATAACCGCATCCGCTAATGCCCCTTCGCCTAAATGACCCCCCCACGCTAGCCTTAACGCACGTGCAGGGCCTGAAGTGACACGCGCTATTTTGTCCAAAAGCGGCATGTCCATGGCCCATAACGTCGGCCATACCGCATTTAAACTTTCACCCCCAGGCATACAAAGCTCGAAAGGCTCCTCCACCTCGTCCTTCGTACGCCGGCAATGGTCCGAAGCAAGGGCGTCTATGCTCCCACACTTCAACCCCTCGCGGAGCGCACAACTGTCCTCCTCCGTCCTCAAAGGGGGCCATACCCGGGCAAGCGGGGAATAGGGCGCTGCCTTCGCGTCCCACGCATTCAAATGTAGGGGCGATACGTCGGCCGTTACGGACAAGCCCCTGCGCTTGGCTTCCTCAACCAACTGCACGCTGCGCTTGCAACTCAAATGCGCAAAATGTAGATGCCCCCCCGCCTCCTCTAATAAAAGCAAATCCCTCGCTACCACCGTCGCCTCCGCTGAGGCCGGTACGCAGGGAATCCCCCAGGCTAAGGCCACGGCCCCTTCACCCAATACCCCTTTGCCCGAAAGCGTCTTGTCTTCGGCGTGTACCATCACCACCGCATTCAACTCGGCAGCATATTGCATGGCCCTGCGCATCAGCCCCGCATTCCCTATGGGTTGGTTGCCGTCAAATAATATATGTGCCCCTGCCCCTAAGCCTATGCCGGCTAACTCTTTGCCCCCCCTCCCCTGTGTTAGCGGCCCTAGGGGAATACACTTGGGGGCCCCTGAAAACAAAACCTCCTCCGGCGGCTTCTGCGGACAAAACAGGGTGGTGTAGCCTTGCTCTAGGGCTAAATTTAAATCCTCCCGGCTGCGTACCGTGCAACGTAAGTCTATAAAACCGGGCGCTAGGCAGTGGCCCGCTAAGTCCCATACTTCGGCGCCTGAGGGGGGGGTGCTGGTAATAAGGCCATTCTCAATATAAATGTCCCCAACCGTATTCCTGTTGTTGGCGGGGTCCACAATCTGCGCGGACTTCAATATGAGGGCGCTCATTGCAAACTCTCCAAAATGGCTTGCCGTACCACCACACCGTTGGCTACCTGCTCTAAAATTAAATTAAAGGGGCCTTCCATCACTTCAGAGGCCAGCTCCAACCCCCGGTTGACGGGGCCCGGGTGCATGAGGAAGGTGCCTTCTTTGAGTTGGGACATGCGGCGCAAGTCCATTCCCCAACGGCGCTGGTATTCTTGGGCGGAAGGAATCAGCGCCTCCTGTTGACGCTCTTTCTGCAAGCGCAACACCATCACCGCGTCCACCTCCTTCAAAGCCTCATCCAAGTCAAAACAGACTTCGGCGCCAAAAGCCTCAAAGGCCTTGGGCACCAAGGTGGGCGGCCCGCAAAAACGGACTTTGGCCCCCAACAGTTGCAAACAATAGAGGTTGGAGCGCGCTACGCGGCTGTGCAAGACGTCCCCTACTATTAAAACCCGGCGGCCCCTCATGTCACCCCACTTCTCCAATAGGGTAAACGCATCCAGCAAAGCCTGCGAGGGGTGCTCGTGACGCCCATCCCCCGCGTTCACAACCGCACAGCCTATGTGCTTGGCTACCAAAGCCGGCGCCCCGGCGTTGGGGTGGCGAATGACAAAGGCAAACACCCCCATCGCGGCCAAATTGCGCGCTGTGTCCAGCAAAGTCTCCCCCTTGACGGAAGAGGAGCTGGCAATGTTCCAATTCAAAACGTGGGCGCCTAGGCCTGCGGCGGCTACTTCAAATGAGCAACTCGTGCGCGTTGAGGGCTCATAAAACAACTTTACCACCACCTTCCCCGCCAACGCCGTGCACTGGGCGCCTTCACGCTTGAGTTTGGAGGCCCGTCCCAAAATGTCCAAAACATCACCTTGGGAAAGCTCTCGTATCGACAGCAGGTGAGGTATCATTTTTAACCTCCGTCCTAAAAAACCGTTGCTACGAGGTGGGAAAACAGCCGCTAAAACCAGGGAAAAATACTTTGGATGAGCTAGCGTGGGAAGGCACATGCGTCAAGCTTAAGTGCCTAAAAAATAAACTTAAGGAAGTCCGCTAAGTTTGGAGGACTCCTTACCGCATATCCCCATCGGTAAAAATAAACGATCTGTGCGTAGGCCCCGCTCGCTCAATAACCCCTTGCCCCACCCGCTGAGGCCCCAGGACCACCATACCACCATCGCCTTGCCCTTTATGTTGCCCAGAGGGACAAAATGCGCCTTCAAACTGCCCGAGCCCAGGCCATAGCGGCTGTCGTCGCTGTGATCGCGGTTGTCCCCCATGACAAAAACATGCTTGTCGGGCACCTTGTAGGGGCCCTCGTCGTTGTCCTTGGGAATCGCCCAGTCAAACAAAACTCGGTGCGGGTAGCTCCCCAAAAATTCACGCGCCAACTGGGCTTTCTCTTTCTCCCAGCCTGAGCGAAAGTCATAAGTCATATAGGGGTAGTTCTCCGTCTCCGTCTGGGTGAGTATGGGCTCGCCATTGATAAATAACTTCTTGTTGCGAAGCTCTATAACGTCGCCCGCTATGCCTATGACACGTTTAATATAGTCTACCTCTGTGTTAGCAGGGTTATTGAATACAATAACGTCTCCCCGCTTAGGCTCCCTTAGCAATACAAAAGGTACCCGGTTTTTATAGGGAATACGAACGCCATAGAGAAAACGGTTCACCACAACATGGTCGCCAATTTCCAGCGTGGGCAGCATAGAGCCTGAAGGAATGGCATAGGGCTCTACCACCACCAGCCTCAGCAAAATCACCAGCGCCAGCGTGCCCAGGAGGCCCATCAGCTTCCAACGCCACGCCCTGCGCGAAGCTTGGGCAAAATGCTTGGACGCAGCACCCTGCAATTTGGCCGTCAGCTTCAAAAGCGCGTCCGCATCGGTTTCTACATAGGCCAGCCAGGCTTGCTTTCGAAGCTCAACCATTTCTGCCAAAGCTTTGGGGGGGGGCATGTTGCGCGTGGACTTTCGAGCAAGCCACAACAACTCCCCGTCGGCCTCTTCAATGCCGACACGCGCCCTGCGCAAACGGAAAGAGGGCTTGGCCACACCATAACGCCCTGCTGCCAAAACCAACCATGCCAATATACAACCCAGGGCCACCCCCTTCATCCAAGGCAGCCATGTCAAATAGGAGCAAAGGCTGAATTCAACAATCGTTATATAAATGGCAAGCAGGAAAAAAACCAGGCCTACGGGCGTCCATAAACTCGTCGCGCGGTTGGCCAACCACAACCAACGCGCCCGCTTCTCAAACGCAGCCGAAACCTCTTGCCAAAGTTTTTTCCTCGAAAGCAATACCGCTTCATTCATGGGTTTCAATCAAGTGCTCCAACCACTTCAAACGTCATGCATCCGTTTTGAGTATGGCCAAAAAGGCCTCCTGCGGCAAATCCACAGAGCCTATGCGTTTCATGCGCTTCTTGCCCTCTTTCTGCTTTTCGAGCAACTTGCGCTTTCGGCTGATGTCGCCGCCATAGCATTTGGCCAAAACATTCTTCCTCATGGCGGAAACGGTTTCGCGCGCAATCACCCGGGAGCCAATGGCTGCTTGAATCGCTACTTCATACATCTGCCGCGGAATCACCGTCCGCAGCTTCTCGCAAATCTCCCGGCCGCGCATATAGGCGCGCTCACGGTGGACAATAATGGAAAGCGCATCCACAACCTCACCGTTAATCAGTATGTCCAACTTCACCAACTCACTTTGCGCATAGCCCGCCAACTCATAGTCCATGGAAGCATAGCCGCGGGACTGGCTCTTCATCTTGTCAAAAAAGTCGAATACCACCTCTGCTAAAGGTAATTCATAAGTGAGCTTTATCCGCTTACCGGAGGTACCCAAATATTCCATCCCCTTCTGTGTGCCACGCCTCTCCTGGCAAAGCTTTAACATCGCCCCCAAATGCTCCTCCGGTACGTGAATGTGACAGGTTAATACCGGTTCCTCCAGGTGCTCTATGGTAGAAATAGGCGGAAGTTTAGCCGGGTTATCTACCAAAAAGGCCTCCCCCCCTTCCGTAAACACTTTATAAACCACCGAGGGCGCTGTGTTAATCAGACTCAGCTTGTATTCGCGCTCCAACCGCTCCTGCACAATCTCCATGTGCAAAAGCCCCAAATAGCCACAGCGAAAACCAAAGCCCAAAGCGGTGGAAGTCTCCGGCTCAAAAGTGAAAGCCGAGTCATTCAAACGCAGCTTCGTCAACGCATCCCTCAAACCCTCATAGTCCGCTGAGTCCAAGGGGAATACGCCGGAAAACACCATCGGCTTGACTTCTTGGAAGCCGGGGCAGGCCTGCTGCGTGGGGACTTCGTCGTCCGTAATGGTGTCGCCTACCTTCGCGTCGGCCAACTCCTTCACATTGGCCACCAATATCCCCACCTCCCCTGCCATGAGGGCCCCTATAGAGCGTACATAGGGGCTGATAATCCCCAACTCCTGGACTTCAAACTTCTTCTGGCTGCTCCACAGACGAATGCGCTGCTTCACCCGAATCTCCCCCTCCAATACCCTTATCAGCATAATGACGCCGCGGTAGTTGTCATACCAACTGTCGAAAACCAGCGCCTTCAGCGGCGCTTCCTTCAAGCCTTTGGGGGGGGGAATATGGCGTATAATGGACTCTAACAACTCCTCTATGCCTATCCCCTCTTTAGCGGATACCGGGACGGCCATAGACGTGTCTAGGCCTATAATGTCTTCTACCTCCCGACGTACCCCCTCTACGTCCGCAGACGGCAAGTCCACTTTGTTGATGACGGGGACTATCTCCAAGTCGTTTTCCAAGGCCATATAGACGTTGGCCAGGGTTTGCGCCTCCACCCCCTGCGTCGCGTCTACCACCAGCAAGGCCCCCTCGCAGGCGGCCAGGGAGCGGCTGACTTCATAGGCAAAGTCCACGTGCCCCGGCGTATCAATCAGGTTCAGCGCATAGTCCACCCCATCCTTGCCCTTGTAGGCCATGCGTACCGTCTGCGCTTTTATGGTGATGCCGCGCTCACGCTCCAACTCCATGTTGTCCAAAAATTGGGCCTGCGCATCCCTGTCGGTGATGGTGCCCGTCATCTCCAACAGGCGGTCCGCAAGCGTGGATTTCCCATGATCAATATGCGCAATGATGCAAAAATTCCGAAGATGAGCGTTGGGGGCCGGCATGGGTCCCAAGCGCCTAGCATGAAACGCACCCGAAGTCTTCGTCTGAAAATAGGGGCAAAGCTTAGGCCACCCATTTATACCTATTTTTTATATGGAATGCCCAAAACCCGCCACGAAACCCCTGGGGGCCTTCAAGGCTACATTGCACAACGCGCGCAAGTATGTTGAAACAACCCCCACACAAGGTCGCATCCAAGCGGTTGCCTAGGGAGGTATTTGTGCGTTATTTAAAACCTGTATTTTGTCTCGGCTGCTGTTTGGCGATGGGCGTATTCGCGCAGGGGGTGGGGGGGGGGGTTAGCCCGGGTTCTAATACTCCGGGCTCTGCTACTCCGGGCTCTGCTACTCCGGGTTCTAATCCTCCGGGTTCTAATACCTCTACTTCTAATACCTCTACTTCTAATACCTCTACTTCTAATACCTCTACTTCTAATACCCCTGCCTCTGACTCTGGCCCGGGTTCTACCCCCTCCCCCCCTGTCCCCCCGAGGGACGAAATCCGCCGTTCCCTTGACTATTATTTTAACGGTAAAAACAGCCCCCCCGCCCTCGTCGACTTTATTCCATGCCTCAAGGTAGACATTCAGAAGAGTAGCGAAACTTATAGTCAATGCCTAGAAATTGCGAAAAATTCCGTTCCCCTCTACACGCGAATCAACCTATGGACGATGTGGTATTTGCCTCAAGGTTCCGAATATGAGGGCGTTATTTTACAGGTATTTTGGGGAGAGCAGTTGCGTTTAACGGAGGACTACAGGCTCAAAACCAGTGGGCGGTTTCGCACATGGAGAACGGTTAACCTGAATAGAAAAGGCACATGGACGTTTAAAATTGTACAGGGGAGCCAAGAAATGGATTCTCTGAAGCTTAGCGTAGAATAGACGAGCAGAATATGGGAGAGGGCAGTTAGGCGTTTTGGTTTTTTGGAGAAAGCATATGCGAATTGGAGTGATGACAGGAGGGGGGGATTGTCCAGGGTTAAATCCGTTAATTCGTTCCATTATTAAGAGAGGTATTCTTGAATATGGCTGTGAATTTATTGGGATAGAGAATGGTTATCAAGGTTTGGTGGAGCCGGGTTTGGCAAGGCCGCTGGGGCTTTCGGACGTGCGGGGGATTCTCAACAAAGGCGGAACCATCCTTGGAACATCCAACAAGGCGAACCCCTTTGAGTATGCCGTCAAAGTAGACGGCAAATGGGTGCTCAAAGACATGTCTGAAGCGGCCGTCCAGAGGGCGCGGGAATTGCAGTTGGACGGTTTGATTGCCATTGGTGGCGACGGCACGCTGTCCATGGCGCACCGTCTGTCGCTCAAGGGGTTGAACATTATTGGCTGCCCCAAAACCATTGACAATGACTTGTCGGGGACGGATCAAACCTTCGGGTTTGACACAGCGCGCTCCATTTGTGTTGAGGCGATTGACCGTCTGCACAGCACGGCCGAGTCGCACGATCGCGTTATGATCATTGAGTTGATGGGCAGGCACGCAGGGTTTTTGACGTGTGATTCTGGCATAGCTGGAGGAGCGGATGTCATTTTAATCCCAGAAATCCCCTATCGTATCGACTCTGTTATTGATAAAATTAAGCGTAGGGGGACAGCCAAGCATTCTTTCACCATTATCGCCGTTTCAGAAGGGGCCTATCCTCAGGGAGGGAGTATCTCCATTCAGGGGGGGCTTGACGAGGCTCCGGGGCGGGGTGTTGTTCGCCTGGGCGGTTCCGGCAAAGTGTTGGCCGACTTGCTTGCACAAAAAATTGAAGCCGAAATCCGCGTCACCGTCCTTGGCCACTTGCAGCGGGGCGGCGCCCCCACTGCAGCAGATCGCCTCTTGGCCACACGCTATGGCTGCAAGTCTTTGGAGTTGATTTATGACGACTTATGGGGCCACATGGTGGCATTGCGTGACGGCTCCATCACCCACACCCCGCTGTCCGAATCACGCAAAGAAAAGCGGGTTGACCCCAACGGCCAAGAAGTTCGTTTTGCCAAAAGCCTCGGTATTTCTTTTGGAGACTGACACCACAGCCAACCCACGCTGCAGCGACTTCTAGCGCTGCAGCGACTTCATCACTGGAGTCAAGTCCTGAACGAACGCTGTCATGTGTATGCTATAAATCTCCATAAGTCTTCGCAGCGTTTTAAACAATTTTTGAGACTCCGACTCCGTGCAGCTTTTCTGGAGTTTCTCAAGCTGAGTCATCCAGTCTGCGCGATATTCCATCCAGTTGTTGGCCGTCTTCAATTCTGGAAGCACCCAATTTTGGCGCTCTCTCTCCAGGCTTTCCCAAAGCAGCCACCCTTGCTCTTGACAGTCATCCACGCTTTGAGCTTGAGAGACAAGCGCTCGTCTGGGTGTCATCGTTGCGACAGATCTGCTGACGCTCACAGCAACCAGCAGACAAAACACAATGGCAACCACCAAATGCAAGCCAACCAAAAAACGTCGAAACCACAGAGTGGATGGGAGCTTCACGGCAAGGTACTCTCTGCAGCAGAGCCATTGGGAGCAACACTCGCCTTGGCTTCACTTTGAGAAGCACGCTTGGAAAGTCGATTGCGGAAGTTGCTTGCAAATTCGCCACTCGGATTGCCATCCAGCGCTTCCCTAGCTATTTTTGCGGCTTCATTTCGAGCACCCGTCGCATCCAAAGCCTGAACCAAAAGCGCCTGCGCGAACTCTCGGGAACGCCCGCGCTTGCTCGCTGCCACATAGCGCTCCAAATGCTCAACAGCCGCTGAATGGTTGCGGGTTTGAACAAGCGCATTGCCAAGCAACAAGGATGCTTCCACCCATTCATTCTCTGGGGGACTTAGGCTTATAAACTGCGTTAAGGAAGAAGCAGCCACTGCAAATTCCTGGCGACGCATGGCTTGTTTTCCTTGCTCAAAAGCCAAAGCCCTTATCTCCTGTTTCAGTTGCTCAGCCTTATCCAGCAACATTTCCTTAACAAGCATAGGCAGCTTGTCGGTTTCTAATTTTGAAAGCGCCTCTATGCCTTTAAGCCGCTCATCCCCCTGCAAAGTGGACATCATCCTAAATACATCGCTGGCTTGACGCAAAGCCGTCTCTCTGTGTTGATGCTCTTGTTTCATCTCCTGCATTTGTGAGTTTGCCTCAACGGCAACCTTTTCAGCCTTTTTCAATTCAGCATTGGCCGAAGCCGTCCGAATGCTGCTGATGGCGAATGCGCCCAAACCACAAAGCAGGGCAAACAGCACATAGGCCGCCGCAGACGAAATCCACATTTGCTTGCGAAAATCCATCTGCTGTTTTCCCAAAAGCTTCAACTCCGCATGAAGATTTTTGAGGAGGCTATCGGTTTTGATGACCAAGTTGCGCGATTCAATGACTTCTCGCTTTATTTCTTCAAAAGCTTTTCCGTAGTCGGGCTGTGACATGTCGAATCATTTATCCGTGGGATGGGAAGCTGTGTCAATTTCTGCCTTATTTATTCTTTATTGATTCTTTCACCTGACGGCAACAAACTCATCAGAGAAATCTCTTTCAAAATCACTTTTGAGAGACCTGCCGCCGTCTTCAAATCCAGTTTGTCCAGCTGCTTCAAAAGTCGACGCGCCTCTTCATGTGTCGCCTCATGAACGAGATAGAAAGAGGCCGCCTTCTTGGCCACAGCCCGCATGAGAGGCCAAACATTTTCTTCCAATGTCGCATCCACGGGCAAATGGGAAGACAACTCTTCAAGCATGGCCTTGGCTTGAGCTGCATTTAAATCCATAAAGCCATGCGCAACAGAGAGTGTTTTTTCTCCAAAAACACTCAGGTGAAAACCCAGACGATCCAACAAAACCATGCTCTGTTCCAACTTCTGGAAAATGTCTTTCCTCACCTCCACCACATGGGACAACAAAGCATCCTGTTCCGAAGATTT
Organism: Cystobacterineae bacterium; assembly: GCA_009781495.1. Classification (GTDB taxonomy): domain Bacteria; phylum Myxococcota; class Myxococcia; order Myxococcales; family Myxococcaceae; genus WRKR01. The sequence continues at coordinate 41,086 of WQYA01000002.1, read as the reverse complement.
CTGGTTTTTAAACCATTCCAAAAGTTGTGCATAACGAACGTGCTCCAGCATGGCTTTGGGGTCAACCACCACCAAAGTCCCCCCTAAGCCTTCGCAAACCCAGAGGCGCCCTGCCAAAATACCCAGCAGCTTCATTGACTTGCTGAGGGCATTCAAGGCAGGCTCAAACTCTTGGGCAAACGGCTCATTCAAAACGGAAGAAGCAGAAAAATAGGCTGGAGCCCCCCCCTCTTCCCTCGCAAACATGTCTTGAGAGGCCGGATGGGCTTGCATCAAAAACCTCTCGACTGCCGCCATATATTGCGCCCCCGAAGCCAATTCGCTGGGCACAGGAGAAGGTCCATGCACATTCCACGGCGCAGAAGAAATGGCTTTGGATATGCCGGAAACCAACGCTTCTTGAATGGCCCGTGGGTCTGCAAAACGTACTTCCATTTTTTGGGGGTGTACGTTGACATCTACGTCGTGGCCATCCATCTCCAGAAATAAAATGGCGATGGGTTGACGCCCAACGGGAAGCGCATCCCTAAAAGCACGAGAAAGCGCATAGTTTATCCCCCTATCCCTAATGTAGCGCCGGTTGACAAAAGTATAGACGCCTCTGGCCGACGGAAGATTGTATTCCGGCAAGGCGACAAAACCCGAAACACGGATTCCCAACCGAAGCTCCTCCACCTCCACAAGGTGGGAGAACACTTCTGCCCCCAACGCAGCACAAATTCTTTCACGAATGTCCCCCGACGAGGCCCCACTGGAAAACAAAACTTTGTTTTCATGTTCTACCAAAAACCCAATTTCAGGGTGCGCCAACGCCAAGCGATAGACAGCTTCTTGGCAATGAAGCAGCTCCGTCGCCTTGCGCTTCATAAATTTTTTGCGCGCAGGCACATTGAAAAACAACTCCGCAACCTCAATGCGCGTTCCATTTATGGCAGGTGCAACTTCAACAACAAGCTCCTCTGAGCCTTCAACGGAAATACGTATCCCCGTGGAGGCGCCTTGGGGAGATGTCCAGAGGTTGAATTTGGAAACCGCAGCTATGGAAGGAATCGCCTCCCCTCTAAACCCCTTCGTCGAAATGGAATTTAAATCCTCCTGTGAAAAAATTTTGCTGGTTGCATGCCTCTGAAAACAAGCACGCGCATCCGCCTCGTCCATCCCAATGCCATCATCTTGGACGATAATGGCGCCAAGCCCTCCCTCGTCCAAACAAATTCGCAAATAAGAAGCTTGGGCATCAATGGAATTTTCCAAAAGCTCTTTGACGACAGCTGCAGGCCTCTCCACCACCTCCCCGGCAGCAATTTGGTTAATCAGCGTTGAGTCCAGCACATGAATGCGTCGCATATGATTTCTTCAAGCGAGGAAGAGATAACTCGCTACATTTAAGAGTGGCCCACGAATATAGACGTTTGGAGTCGTTACAGTCCCATCTATCCCAATTTCTCATTGGAAAACACAAAGAAATCCGGCTTGCTCTCACATGTATTTTGGCTCGCGGCCATTTGTTGATTGAAGATGTGCCCGGCGTTGGAAAAACCACCTTGGCCGAAGGACTCGCCAGTTGTTTTAAACTCCGTTTTTCGCGCATACAATTCACTTCAGACTTGCTTCCAAGCGATATTGTTGGGGCTCAAATTTATAAGACATCCGAAGGCGTTTTCGAATTCCGAAAAGGCCCTATTTTTAACCAAGTGGTTTTGGCAGATGAGCTCAATCGAGCGCCGCCGCGAACACAATCTGCATTGCTTGAAGCCATGGCTCAAAGACAAGTCACCGTCGATGGGAAAACCCATTTCCTCTTGGAGCCATTCATTGTTGTCGCCACACAAAACCCTACAGAATTTGCTGGAACCTATCCTTTGCCGGATTCACAGCTGGACCGTTTCCTCGTATGCATGTCCTTGGGCCACCTCTCTCCAGAAGATGAAGCTCGCCTGATTTTGGAAAAAAGGCCCAAACTTCAAACCGCCCAACCCATCGCCACACAAGAAGAGTTGCAAGAGCTTCAAGCCGCTTGCGAAGCCATTCGCATTCACCCGGACGTGGCACATTTTGCCGTTCAACTTGGAAACTTAAGCCGAAAGCACCACGCATTGGAGCGAGGCATTTCTACGCGCGCCATGCTCTCCCTCATCGCCGCAGCCAAGGCAAACGCCCTCTGGGAAGGCAGGGATTTCTTGGTGCCCGACGACTTGCGCGCTGTCTTTATTCCCGTGCTTGCTCACCGAATCGTTGCAAACCAAAGCGAAAGCATGCTTGTTGATCGAAAAGTCGCACAAACCACCCTGCAAGAAATTCTCGATAACACGCCAAACCCCCGCTAACACCATGGCGTCATTCTCAAAGTGGAAAAAACGGTGGAAGGCTCCTCGACAACTGAAGACAACCCGCATTGGAAAAGTCTATATCGCCCTCTCATTGGGCGTGGGAGTTGCCGCCCTCAACACCGGCAACAACCTGCTCTATCTCATGCTCGGCCTCCTGCTCAGCTTCATTGTCAGCTCCGGCATCCTCTCTGAAATCAACATTCGCCACCTTAGCCTGACGAGAATTCTTCCAAGCTGCCCAAGAGCCGGTGAAGCATGCACTGTTTTGTATGAAGCTCGCACAAGCAAGGGCTTCGCATTTGCAATAGAGCTCCACGAAAAGCACGCTTCGTTTCCTGCAAAAACATTCCTGTCTTCCACAAAAAACAAACCAGCTACCCTTGTTGCAGCCCAGTGCCATGCGCCTCGACGCGGTCCACTCAAACTGGGCGAAATTCAAATATCCACACGCTTCCCCTTCGGCTTGTTTATAAAAACACGCAGCATTTATATGCCCCAAACCCTTCTGGTTCTCCCTAAACGTATTCAACTCCACCCTAAAACTCTTCAAACCTCTTCTCAAAAATACCTCAATGGAAACTTGAATACCCATTTCAAATCTACCACCAACGGCTCAGGAGACGTTTGGGGAATCGTAGACTTGCACGAAGGAAGCGAAGCAAAGCACATTCACTGGCTCAAAAGCGCAACCACAGGAAGGTTGATGAAAATGCTGCGTGAGCCTGAAAATTCCCATGTTTGTATGCTCAAACTCGAAGCTTCACCCTCGCTTTCCATCTTGGACAAACAATGCGAAGAGTTGGCTGCCCTCACACATTGGCTTTTAATGCAGGGCTGCCATGTGGAGTTGCAAACACCCACCCAAACTCTGAAAGCTTCTTCGGGCCCTGCTCATGAGAAACGCATTCTTCAAACCTTGGCCTGGGCCGGGTTTGACGGGGGCGAAGCATGAGCACCTCTCGTTGGAAATGGCTGTTTCGTGATTTGGGAGCAGCCTTTGCATTCTCAAGCCTGTTGTTCTCCTTTCTGCTTCCAACTTGGGTTGTCTTCATTTTCGGCTCATGTTTGTTGCTGGCATTCTTGGGGCTTCGTCCCTTGCAAAAAATGGAGTTTGTCTCTGCTTTGTTGTTGCTGGCTTTCGCCGTTCCCTTGTTCGCCTCTGCATTCCTGGGAAAAACGGACTTCGTCATTGCTGCATGCTGCTTCTCTTGCATTTTTTCAGCGCTGCGAATGATGGGGACCCCCAATGAATCCACGGACGCTCAAGTCCACCTCGGCGCCTTGTTGATGATGACAGGAGGCGCCGCATTGACAGGAGAATTGTGGTATCTCTTCAGCCTCTTCGGTTTTGCCGTCTTCACCCCCATCTCCATGGGAATGGGTGTATTGCAATACCATGGGGCCTCCTCCTCTGAAATTCGCCCCGCCTTATATAGAATCGGCATGGGCATCGGCCTCGCCTCCATCGGCATGCTCCTCTTCTTCATCTTCCTCCCGAGACTGTCCTGGAAAATAGGCCATGTCCCCCTCCCACGAGGCATGGGCGCTGTCACCGGACTTGCGGATACCGTCAAACTTCAAAGCAACGGCGACATCAAAACCAGTCCTCGAATTATTGCCAGAATTGAGCTGAAACCGGACCCTAAACGCTCTCAACTTAACCATTATTGGGTTGCACGTTATTATCGCGACTTTGACGGGAAAGAATGGCATTCGCCACGAGCTGAAAAAACAACCGACTCCCAAATCGTCTTCCCTCGAAAAACCGGAAGAAAACTTTCCCAGCAAATAGAATTGCTCCCTGCTTATGGCTCAGCAACACTCATCGCTTTGGATAGGCCATTCCTTTTTCTAAACCTTGAGCGAGCAAGCTCCCAAGGCAACATTCCAACCTCCATAACAGAATTCAAGGAATCTGAAATTCGGGCCACCATCAACGCAACCTCATTGAGTTATCATGCACAAAGTTTCCTCCCGGGCAACGAAGCAGAGTTGTTTTCTGCAGATACCGCTGAAAATATTCAAGCGACAGCACCCAAACCTATCGCCGTTCTCCCACTCAAAACCCCTCTTAAAATCCATCGCAGCCCTTCAACCACTAACAAAATACCTGGCCCTTCTAAAAATATTTTAACTCCACAAAAAACACAGGCTGTAGCTCGTAGGGATGAAACGCTCGACGCCTGGCTGGAAGACTATAAGCAGCTTCCAGAAAATATGGACGCCCGCATTGCAAAGCTTGCTCAAGATATTTTGAAAACAGAAAAATCCCCCATCAAAGCCGCAAGACTGATTGAAAATTACCTCAGTCAAAACCTGCAATACGCTCTTGAAACGGCCAGCAACGAGGAAGAGCCTTTGGCCAACTTCTTGTTCACAAAAAAAAGAGGTCACTGCGAACAATTTGCAACCGCCTTCGCCGTCTTGCTTCGCCAAGGAGGGTTTGCTTCGCGTGTCGTCGGTGGTTTTTTCGGAGGAGAGCAACTCGGCAATCGCTATATATTGCGCGCCGGAGATGCCCACGCTTGGACTCAAGTCTATGACGAGCGCCTAGGTTGGGTCAGCTTCGACGCAACACCCCCTGTCGGAAGACAAGCACGTTTGAATGCTTTCCTCGCATGGGCCTTGGAAATCCAAGAAACACTCGACGCCTGGTGGCAATCCAACGTCGTCGACTATTCCATCCGAAACCAAACAGGCATGGTGAAGTCACTGCTGGGCGCAAAAACACAAACCCAATGGAAACCCTTTGTCCTTCATGGGCAATGGCAATGGCTGTGGCTGCTGGCTTTGCCGCTTTGCATTCTCTTTTTTAGAAAACGCAAACTTCCACCTGAAACACGCTTCCTGAAGCTTCTTGAGAAACACCTCCAAAAATTAAACCTCTTGGGCCCTCAAATACCTTCTGTCGCAACCCTCCTGCCCCTCCTTAAACAACAAAACCACCCCCTCCAAATACATGTTGAATCTGCCTATGGCCACTATCTGCGCTGGAGGTTCGGCAATATTCCCTATAGGTCTCAAACCGCACGTAAACTCCTTAGGTCTCTTAAAACCTCAAAAAGCTTTCACCTTGCTGAAAAACAGCCCACAACATTCCAATGAAACATAACCCAGAGAGCTGTCTCCTAGAGGGCCATCTCCTCCATAAACGTCCGGGCTTTCAGTTTCTTGCCCAAATGAAAAAACCAAAAACTGTCTAGGAAGGAGCGCATCTGGAAAATTTGCGCCTCACTTGGAAATTGTTTTGCAAACTGAAAAGGCAAAGCCTCGCGCGGCTTCGCGCTCAAAACCACAGCGGCTTGCCTCTGAAGCATCCAAAGCGTTTCAAGCGCCTCCTTTGAAAGGACAAGCTGCTCTTCCACATGCTTGGAGCAACTCATGCAAACAACGCCTTTGGGCAAAGAAACCATTGCAGACTGGCCCAATATCTCTGCATGACAGCGCTCACATAAATGAAGCTGAGGCGACCACCCCGCATAACCCAAAAGCGCCAACTCAAACTTCATCAACGGCGCAACAGCATGGGGCGCTTGCTGGAGACTTTTCAGCAGCCGCATCACCGAAGGAAATATCGCCCCCATCGGCTCCCCCTCTTGGCAAATCTCCCGGCATAACTCCAAAGCATACATCGCCTTCGCCGTCGCCTCCAGGCTTTGGCGAAGCTGTGGAAAACTTTCCTTCAATTCCACTTTCTCTAGGCGCCACAATGCGGAAACTTTGGGCCTTAGCCAAACTTTCAGCCAACTCCCCAATTCAAGGCCCCCACCAAAACGTTTGTGGCTGCTTTTGGCCCTCGCTGCAAATGCCGAAACTTTTCCATGGCGGCATGTCAGCAATTCAATGACACGATCGGCTTCAGAAAAATCCCTGCGCAGTGTCACCACAGCATCATCCACAACGGTTCTCACAATGCGGGCCTAACACAAATCCTTAAGAAAAAATCGCCCCTCATTCTTGAATTGAAATAAATGCCTCGGCTTCTGTCGACACTTTGGGAAACCCACCCAAACTTTGTCGGCAACTTCTTCCAATGGCCTCCTGCGCATCCGTCGCTTTGGCAACACAGGCCGCAAAAGCTTCTGCAGCCTCCTGAGGTTTTCTTTGCTCCAACAAACACATGCCATATTGCCGGTGCGCATCCGCATGCTCAGGACAACGCTTCGCAAACATCTCCAGCTGCTCACAAGCAGCCGACCACGCGCCTTGGGCTTTATAGACAGAAGACAACATAAAATAGGCCAGACAAAAGGAGGGGTTTTGAGCCAGAGACTGACGAAGGTTTGTTTGGGCCAATTCAAAATTCCCTTGCTGGAAATAGGCCCAACCCAAATTGGCTCTGGCCAAATAAGGTGTGGGGTAGAGCAAGTCGTCCAAGGCTTCTTCATAGAGAACCATCGCCTCTGCATGACGTCCTTGTTCGGCAAGCAAACTCCCCAAGTTTACTTTGGCTTCTGAATAGCCCGCCTTCTGGCGCAAAGCTTCTCTATAGAGCGCCTCGGCTTCACCCAGCCTCCTGAAACTTAAATGAAACAATACCGCCTTCGCATGCACAGCCTCTGTGAGCTGAGCGTCTAAGGCCAGCGCCTGGTTAAACTCATAGAGCGCCGCTTGCGGGTTCGTCTGCTGCGCATAAATGCCTAAGTCATAATGCGCTAACGCCCCCTCCTTCTCCCTTTGCGTCGGCAAGTGTGCGCAAGCAAGCAAAAACCCCATCCCCAAAAAAATATAGGCCCTTGCTCGAAAAACAGCCGCGAGGCTTGAGCATATGGCTAACTTTGTAGGTTGCATGCTTATTGGCTAACCAGGTTCCTTCGGAAATACCTTTAAAAAACCCGGCGCATCTCTACATGAGGCATCCCCGCCTCATGAAAAACCCCCGAGGAAACAACAAAACCCTCTTTCTCATAAAACGACTGGGTGGAAACCTGTGCATGTAGGCTCAACCCATCCAGGCCCAGTTGCTTGGCCTCCTCTGACAATACTTCCAATAGGGCTTTGCCTATCCCAACCCCACGGCTTGAGCGAAGTACCGCCATCCGCCCTAACTGGCCCCACCTCCCCTCCTCCCCAGACGGCGGCTTCTCAAGTATCAACAGCCGCCCCGTACCCACAGCATGGCCCTGCTGGTAGGCCAATACGTGAAAGGCTTCCCTCTCCAAAACCTCACCCTCCAACGCCATCGACATCCCCTGCTCTTCAATGAATACGACTTCTTGTATCGCCAACGCTTGCATCAAATCGCCATCGTTTTTCGTAGGCTCAATGTGTATGGTGGACTTAGAGTGCATCGTAAACCCTGTTTATATGAAAGCCTGTCATCATCCTAACCTCAAGCTAAAACTTGTAGTAGTGTTCATTGCCTTATGCACCCCTTTCTCGCCCTCCTCGCTTTGCTGGCCTGCCTCCCAGCCTTCGCCCAAAGCCCCAAAGACGTTATTTTCGGCGACGGACGCCGCCCCATTTTTAGAGAAGAATCCCTCGACAGAAAATTCCAGCGCTCACGCCTCGCCCGGGCTCTCAATGAGGGTACCGCAGATCAAAATTGCAAAGCCTTGCTCGGCGGACTCCTGACCGCTTTGGCCGAAACAGCTCCCTTCTTCCATAACCGGGATGGAAACCTCTATTTCGATCCAAACCTCTTCGCTGCCGTCCAAACCCAACTGAATACCCCTGCCTTCCCCGCAAGCGACTACCTCATCTCCATGGCCCGGCATGTGTTGATTCAAAAACGCCTGCCCGAAGAATGGCTCAAAACCGCTGAGACCATTAATGCAACCTATAACATCATCGACTTGGCCAAACTCAAACTCATCAGCGAAGGCCTTAACCCCATTGACAGCTTCCTCCTTACCCTCCCCATGCTTAAACAACGCTTCGACGAGGATGTCCTCTCCGTTACCAGCGCCTCTAAGGTGGATGTGGTAACGGAATTTAGGGATACCTATATCGATAGGGAAGTCACTTTCCCAGGACTGCGCCTCGACGACATCGGCCTCTATTCCCCCCAAACCAAAAAAAAACAAAAACAGCCCCGCAATACCTCCTTAAACCAACTCGATGACTTGGTCGCCGTCTTCTCCTGGGTACTTCCCGGACAAAACCCCAATGCCCCCAGCTATGGGTTTGCCAAAAAACCAAAACTGAAAACCATTAAAGTCTATGCCCAGCTCGCTCCACGCCAATACCTGAACCTCGACCGTATCCCCAAAGGAGCTCAGCTGATGGTGAAGGGACGCCTCTGGATGGCCAATGCGGATTTGACCGAAGTCGAAATTAAAAACGCTTTGCTGTTCCAGGACAAAGATTGGTCTCAAGGCGCTCTGCTGGCCCTCCCAGGTATGGTGGATAACTGCCCCTTCGCTATCAACGACTTGACAGGAGTTGCTCCCGTACAGCCGGGGGGGTTTAATCGCGTTAAAAATTAGGGCGCTCGGGGTAGCCATGGAGACGGGCGACAACATGCCCCCCCTATGCCAGACGCAAAGAAACCTTGAAGCTGTGGCGACCCCCTCGCCCCCGTCACACTGCACAAAAATGCCCCCCCCAACGGAACCTAGAGGCTTCCATGCACCTGTTTGACGCGCACTGCCACCTTGACTCCGAGCTTCTTCAGGAGCCCTGCGCTGCCCTCCTGGAGCGCGCACATACGGCCGGCGTACACGGCTTCTTGGTGCCGGCTGTCCTCCCTCAGCAATGGGAAAAACTTTCGCGTTGGCCCCAACAATACCCCTCATGCCATATCGCTTTGGGCTTGCACCCCTCCGCCCTCCTTAACCCCCTACCCCCCCTGGCCCCCCTTATGGAAACCTTGGAGACTTTGCTGCCCCATGCCTGCGCCATTGGAGAGTGCGGCTTGGACAAAAAACTCGCAACAACAGTTGCCATGCAAAAACAAGCCGCCTGCTTCGCAGCCCAACTCCTGCTGGCCAAAAAACACGGCCTCCCCCTCGTCATCCACTGCCAGGGCGCCTATGGCACCCTGCTGGAGTTGCTCAGCCAACACGCACCCCTCCCCGCAGGCTTCGTCCTCCACAGCTTCAGCGGCCCACCGGAAATGCTCAAAGCCTTCACCCTGCTGGGGGGGTATTTCTCCTATTCGGGGAATATTTGCCGGGCCTATGCTAAAAAAAGCCTTAACGCTTTAAAACATACCCCGCTCCAACGCCTCCTCTTTGAAACCGATAGCCCCTTCCAGTCACCCCTTTACCCCCTCCCCAATGAGCCTGCTTTCCTTAAGCTGGTTGTAGAAAAGGCTTCCGAGTTTTTGGGGGTCCCCTTTGCGGAGCTTGCCCACTTGAGCAGCTTAAATGCCCAAAGGCTCTTTGGCTTGCCCCCCTTGGCCTAGCCGACATAATACCCCTTTTGCCATGACGCTAACCCCCCACCCCTATTTTGAATGTACACAGAAACTTTTGGGGGACGCCCACTTTGAGCGCCTGCAACAAGCCCATATCCTCGTCGTAGGCTTAGGGGGGGTGGGCAGTTATGCCATAGAGGGGTTGGTACGCTCAGGGGTGGGTAGGCTGACGCTCGTGGACTTCGACACGCTGAGCGCTTCCAACATCAACCGCCAACTGCACGCCATGCCCTCCTGTTTCGCACGCCCCAAAGTCGAGTTGATGTTGGAGCGCTGCCGGGCCATCCAACCGAATATGGGCCTGCGGGGACTGCGTATGCGCTATCAGCCGGATACCTCGGAGGCCATTCTTGATGCGCCCAAGGAGGCCCCCTATTCCGTGGTGCTTGACGCTATTGATCAGACCCAAAACAAACTCCACCTCATCCACCACTGCATGCAACGCAAACTGCCGCTCGTCAGCGCCATGGGCGCGGCCGGACGCCTTAACCCCGCTGCCGTCCGCGTGGATGACTTGGCGTATACGGAAATGGATCCTTTTGCCAAAAACATACGTCGGCAGCTGCGGCGCAAATTTGGGTGGTCCTTCACCTCCCCCACCCACGTCACCGCGGTTTATTCCACGGAAATACGAAACCCCCAGGCCCTTGCCCCCCGCCCCTCTGTCATCACCGAAAACCAAGACAACCCCTATGGGCAAAAAACACTGGGGAGCGCGGTGTTTGTTACGGCTGTTTTCGGCATGCATGCGGCGGCGGCGGCTGTTGCGAAGTTGGCGCCCTAGACTGCCGCAAGTCCCACGAGCCCGGCGACCAGTGCGACCGTCAGGCCGACCAGGGGCGGCAGCGGCAAAAACAGCCACGACAGGACCAAGCCAACCCCGGCGAACACCACCACCACCCACAGTGCGGCCACAAGCAGCCCAGGGGCCTGCTGGGTGTGCCGGGCTATCAGCACCAAAAGCGTCCCAACGGTTACCAGCAGGAGCGCCATCGTCAGGCTGTAGCCGTTGAACAGGTGGGCCAGCGTGGGCTGGAGGCCGGGCATCGCTACCCGGACTTGCTCGATCCCGTCCAGCGCCCGGCGGGTGGCCTCGTCGTGCCGACCATAGCTCGCGACGACTGTGGACACATGGCCGATGCCGAGAACAATTAGGGACCAGCCCGCCACCGCGGCAGAGCGCACGGAGGTAGTGGAAGACTTAAGGGCACCTTCTTTCAAGGGAGGGGTGTCGAAGCGGGAGGGTACAGCAGAGGGCGTGCTTAGGTGGGGCTCCGGCGAGCAATGCGCGACGAGCTTTCGCATCGCCGACGTGGCGGCGCTTGGCGGAGCAAGTCGCATCAGCGCCTCACGCACCGGTGCGACGCCGGGGCCGCGCAGGTTGGCCAGGGTTCCAATGCGACGTGAGCTCAGCTGCACCTGCCGGACCCGTCGCCGACGGGCTTCCCGGTAGCGCTCCAGCGCTCCGTCCGCTCCGGCTCGCAGCGCGAGCGTGACGGCGAGTGCGTCTTCAACGGCCATGGCCGCGCCCTGTCCCTGGTTCGGAGTCATGGCGTGGGCGGCATCGCCGAGCAGCAGCACGCGGCCTCGTCCCCAGAAGGGCCTGTCGAGCTCGTACAGATCGTTGTGCAGCGGCGGCAGCTCGGACAGCGCTTCTATCAGGCGTCCGGCAGTCCCCGCGTGCTCGGAGAAGAGGGCGCGAAGCCGTTCCATTGAGGCCGGTGTCTGGCTTCCCGCAGGTGAGACGCGGACCAGGTAGTAGTAGACTTGACCGTCCCCTAGAGGGACCACGCCGACTCTGCTGCCGTTTGCCCAGGACTCCACCGCTCCGGAGCCCACCTCGTCCAGAGGGACAATGCCGCGCCAGCAAGTGTTGCGCGAATAGCGCAGCCGCCGGGGCCCATCCATCATTGTCCGGACCGCCGAGCGCAGGCCATCCGCCGCAACCACCACGTCGAAGTTCCGCTCGCCCCCGGGCCAGGTGAGGGCCACTGTCCGACCGGACTGGCGGACCGCGGTGACCGGCGCGCCGAGCAGCACTTCGGTTGATGAGGGGAGGGCCTCGGCCAGCAGCGTGTGCAGCGCAGATCTTTCAACTGCGTAGCTGGGGCCATAGGTGTCGGCGAGTCGAGTTAGACTGATCGTGCTGATAGGGCGTCCGCCTCGGCCGCACACCGTTATTTGACTCAGCACCTGTCCGGCCTTGGCCAAATCCACGCCGAGCCGCGCGAGGGGTTGGACCGCATTCGGAGTGAGAAGCAGCCCCGCACCTACAGCCTCGAAACCTTCGGCCCTTTCCAGCACGGTGACGTCGTGACCGTCGGCGGCCAGGGCCAACGCTGTCGACAGACCGCCTATACCGGCTCCGACGACGGCTACGGTGCTCATGAGCGCACCGCCGGACGGAATATGCGGCGCAGTTGTCGGTCGAGCAGATGAATCTGCCCGGCGACGTCGAGCTGGCCGCGCAGCCCGAGGACGAGGACCCCGAAGTAGAGCGCGAAGAAGGTCGCGAAGGCGTCTGACGCCGGGACGGGCTCAATGCGCCCGGCAGCCACCGCCACCTCCACCCGTGCCCCAACCCAGGCGGCGAATTCGGCCATGCGGCGGCTGGAGGGACCGTCGGGCACAGCTTCGAAGAGCGAACCGGACACCACCTGGCGCGACAACTCGGGGTTGAGGAAATAGGCGTCATATAAGGCAGCGCTGACGTGCAGCAGCTGGACAACCAGATCGTCTCCCGGCGGTCCATCGCCCGCTTGGGCCAGCGCCTCGCCGACCATCTCATCCAGCAGCGTCTCGGCCAGTCGGCCCATCGTCGGAAAGTGGACGAACACGGTCCCGACGGCAACCCCGGCTGCCTCGGCCACATCCCGGGCCGTCGTCGCGCCAAACCCCTGGGCGGCAATCCTCTCGCGGGCTGCCGTCAGCAGCGCCTGGCGGGTACGTTCCTTGTGCTCTGAGCGTCTCATGTTGAATGAGTATGCTCATTGAGTGTGCTCAGTCAAGAGAAAACGGTTGTCTGTCTATAACCTCCAAAACCTAAACCCCTTCTCCCCCACTAAACTCCGACACCCCCCTCTCCATTTTCTGCTTCGCATACCTTTAAAAAAGGACACAGCACACACTTGGAGGGCAGCGTCGTCTTCAAAAAATGGGACGCTTCCTGCGGCGTGTTGCTTTCCACATGCACAAGCTTCGCCTGCATCGCTTCTACGCTGGCTTTGAAAAAAGCCCTAAACTTGTGAAGCGCCGCCTCGTCTATGCTGAAACTCTCCTCGGTTTTCTGGTTCAAATAAACCAGGCTGACGCGCGCCCCAAGTGCGGGCAAAGCGTGGCGGGCCTCCACAAACAAAGCATAGCCCACCACCTGCTCCACGTTGGTGTCGCTGGGGCTGCCTGTCTTCCAGTCCACAATGTGCACAGGCCCGTCGCTGCTTATAAAGGCCACATCCGGCATGGCGAATACGCGTATGCCGTCCAGCAGAAAATAGGCGCTGTCGAAGTCCTTGCTGTCGGCTTCAAGCACCTGCCGCGCGTCGAGCTCTTGCAAGCGGCGCGGCCATGCGGAGTCCATGAAATGCTTCAAGGCCGTTTCTACCGTCTGCCAGTTGTCGCGCCACTCCTGCGCAGAAACTTCCACGTTGTTTTCATGCTCCACCAAACCCCAAAAGGAGGGCTTGCTTTGCGGCTTCTTCAAAAGACCGCCGCGGGAGGCTGCAAACTCGGAGCGCATACGGTTGTGCGTGCGCTCTGTGAGCTCTGCCAAATGCACGGGCTGGCCCAGCAGCCATTTCAACAGGCATTCGCGTATGGCCTCGTGGACAATGGCCCCCGCCCAGGCATAGCGGTTGGTGCGTTTTTTGAGGGTATAAACCCTCCCCACCAAGGGGGGGGCCTCCCTCTCCCAACCCCCCCAGGAAAAATAGTAGTGGTAGAAATAAGCACGCTCACAACCCATAAACTTCTCATGGCGTGACTTGGACCATGAGAAGAGGTTTTCCAGTTTGAGTCCCAAGAATACCTCCCTATTCCAAAAATACCTCCCTACACGCTTGGGGGTTTGTCTTAGCATGAAGCTTGTGCCAGAAGGCGCTTATTCTCCTTGAGTGTCGGCCCCCCTTCTCCTAGCCCCTATGCCTGCCCAGCCCCCGACTGCCCTGCTCCTCCACCACCTTGAAAAATGGTATGCACTACATGGGCGCAAACTTCCCTGGAGAGGGCGCACGGAGCCCTATGCCATTTGGGTGAGTGAGGTGATGTTGCAGCAAACTCAGGTGGGTACTGTGGTGGCTTATTTTGAGCGGTTTATGCGGCGCTTTCCCAACCTGCAAAGCCTTGCCAAGGCCCCTCTGGAAGAAGTCCTCTCGCTTTGGCAGGGCCTGGGGTATTATGGCCGCTGCCGCAAACTGCACGCCGCAGCGCAGCAGCTTTTTGCCCAGGGGCAAACACAGCTTCCCTCCAGCTTGGAGGCCTTGTCGGCATTGCCGGGGTTTGGGCCTTATACGGTGGGGGCGGTGGCCTCCATCGCTTTTGGGTTGCCGACGCCGGCCATTGACGGCAACCTGCTGCGCGTTTTTGCGCGTCTGTGTGCTTTGGAGCTTGAGAAGGCGCCCCTGTTGGCGCAGGTACAGCGACTCGCGGAGGGGCTTTTGCATGCCCTGCCCCCCGGCCACCCCTTTGGCCCAGGCTCCATCAACCAAGCGCTCATGGACTTGGGGGCCACCGTCTGCAAGCCGCATACCCCGCGCTGCGCCGAGTGCCCGTGGAGTTTTGCCTGCCTGGCCCTCTCTCAAAACAAAGTCGCCCAATTGCCTTTGCGCAAGCCGAGCAAACCCAAACCCATTCTCAGTTGGCTTTTGGCCTATATAGAGTGGAACGGCCAACTGCTCATGGCCCAACATTCCCCCAAGGGCCTTTTTGGGGGGTTGTGGGGGTTGCCGGGGGTGGCCGTTGAACGTCGCCTCCTGGGCAAGGAGGCTGCCTGCGGAAGCCCCCTTTCTCAATGCCTGGGCGGACAGCTCCCCATGACCCTGTTGAGCCAAACCCAGCGCGTATTGACGCACCGCCGTCTGCAACTTTTTGTCTATGCCATAGGGCTAGAAAAGCGGGGCTTAGGCTACCCTTCTAAGGGGTTAGGGTTAGGCTTAGGGTTAGTTTTAGAACAGGGAAAGGATTTGCTGAACCCCTCCCTATGGCTAGGGGTACCCCAAGAGGAGAAGGGGGAGAAGGCAGGGGAGAGGGAGAAGGCAGAGGCAGGGGCAGAGGCAGGGGCAGGGAAAAAGAAGGGCGCGAGGGGGAGGGCAGCGGAAGAAAAGGGGCTAGGGGCAGGGCAAGCGTCCAGCCCCCGTTATGCCTGTCTGCGCTGGGTAGACAGAGAAGCGGCCCTGCGGTTACCCAGCAGCGCCGCCCTGCGCAAGGCCTTGGAAGCGGCCCTGGAAAAGGCCCCTCAAATAAGCGCTCAAAGGCTTTGACGCGGCTGCGCAAAGCCCTATATAAAGCACCCATGTCACCGCTTACGCCCTATATTCCCATTGCCATAACCCTGCTTGTAGCAGGCCTCATGGCAGCCGCCATCCCCCTGGTTGCGGGCTTTTTGGGCTCTTCCAACCCCAACCCCACCAAACAATCCACCTTTGAGTGCGGCAACGTCCCTACCGGCTCCCCGTGGCAGAGGTTCCCCGTCAAATTCTATGTGGTGGCCATTCTCTTCATTGTCTTCGACATTGAGGCGGTCTTCATCTACCCCTGGGCCGTCAACTTCAAAACCTTGGGGTGGTTCGGCTATGCGATTATGGCCATGTTTGCAGCCACCTTGCTGGTAGGCCTCGCCTATATTTGGAAGAAGGGCGCTTTGGACTGGGAGGAGGACTGAAATGAGCGAGAATGTCAACCTACCCATCGTCCCCACGCGCAAGGAGGAGGCCCAAGGGTTTTTGCAGAAAATGGTTTCCAAGAGCCTGGGGTGGGCCCGCAAATATTCTCTGTTTTGCTATCCCTATGCCACGGCCTGCTGCGCCATGGAATATATGTCCACAGCATCGGCCCGCCATGATCTTGCCCGCTTCGGCGCTGAAATTCCTCGTTTTTCTCCGAGGCAAGCCGACTTGCTTCTGGTGATTGGAACCATCAACCTCAAGCAGGCCCCCTTCCTCAAAATGGTTTATGAGCAGATGTGCGAGCCCAAGTGGGTCATGGCCTTCGGCGTATGCGCCTCTTCAGGCGGCTTCTATAACAACTATGCCGTCCTCCAGGGGGTAGATCGCATTTTACCCGTAGATGTTTATGTCCCGGGCTGTCCGCCTCGCCCTGAGCAAGTGCTGGATGGCATTATGCTGCTGCAAGACAAAATTGCCAACCAGTCCCATACCATGGGACCAGGCGCCTATAAGCGAAACCTTGCCGTCCATCTCTAGCCGGTTTCTGGTTAAAGTGAGAGCAACCAGACGCCTCCATGCCCCATGGGAGGGGGGTGAGGAGGCTTTGTCGGCCATGCACTTCAACACCCCACCAACCTCTGATAGCGCTCCATCAAATCCGCCACACGCTCGGCCTCGGTTGCAAAGCCTTTGCCGCCATAGGCGTTTTTGACGGCTCTATCCAAGGTGTTATGTGCTTTTAGAAGTGCCGGCGGCATGAGGGTGGGCTCATAGAGTGTGGCCAAACTTTCACCGGGAAACAGAGCGCGGGCGTCCAACACGCCTTGCGCTGCCGTTTCTATGGCTTGGCGTTGTTTGTCATTCGGTTCCGGCCACGGAAAGTTGTTATAGACGATACCCGCCGAATAACGGTAATCGCTTTTCAGGCGCCCGCAAACTGTCCGTACCCATGCCATGTGTACATTTGAGGTGAGGATGCCAAAATGGTAGAGGGTCGCGTTAGGGACAATAAAAACAAGGTCGGATGCAATCGTATTTTTGTTCATAAACCCTATTGGAATGTACACCCTATTTTCGGAAGAGACTTTAGGAACCAGCAGATAATCGCTATCCGGTTGCCGTGTTTCTCCGAACAGAGCCGGAAAATCTGCCAGTTTCCTTGTGGCATTGCGTGTACTTTCGGCGCGCAGTTTCCGCACATTGGCCACCCGCTCACGTACCAATGCTAAACTTTGCAATTCTATGGGTGAAATACCCTTTAACCATAGACACCACCGGTTCACTTTATTGATGAATTCATAGCTTCCAGTGAATGGGCGGAACCACTTTTTCGCGCTCGGTTCATTTTGAAGAAACGCCGTTTTTTCATCGTCTGAAAATAGGAAATGACCCCCATCATTCGCCATATTGCCGAAAATCATGTGAGGGACATCGCATAACGGTTTGCTCCGATTTTCAATATACACATTTGGCGCATCCACCAAATATGGGCTGATATTGTTTGCGGCAATTTCCAAATCTTCGTCCAATATGCGCCGTTTCGTCTGAACGGACTCCCGGCTGAACCCCACAATGACGCAATGGACGGCTGCCTTGCCCCGCGCCGCGCTCGTCCACCGGAAAGTACGGCAGGCAAAATCGATTTTTAGCTTCCAACTCTCCATCAGCGTTTTCCACACCAGCGCCGTCTGCTCGCCCTGGGTAATTGAGTTGGTGGATACCAGTGCAGCGCGGATATGGGCATTTTGCCGCATGATCTGCGCTGTTTTATAATACCACCCTGACACATAATCCAGGTTGCCTGCGCCTTTTATGGGTTTTCCGTCCGGGTCGCTGATGACAGCCTCCAGGTCGGCCTTCTGCTCCTTTCCCATCATCCGTGCCCCGAAAAACGGCGGGTTCCCGAGGATATAATTCAATTCATGGGCGGGGCAGACGGTGTTCCAGTCAACCGTCAGCGCATTCTCGTGGCAAATGACGGCGGACTTCGTCAGCGGCAGCCGCACATAATAACCCCCAAATACCTTGGAAAGCTCCATGTTGCACTGGTGGTCCATCAGCCACATGCCCACGCGGGCAATTTCACAAGCCAGCTCGTCAATCTCAATGCCGTGAAACTGGTCCACGTTGATTTTGGAATGCTCCTTGACATCCAACTTCATTTGGATGCTCGTTCCATGCGCGGAGTGGATGGTGTGGAGCGCCTCCAACACCCTCATTTCCAGCCGACGCAATTCACGGTAGGCAATAATCAGAAAGTTGCCGGTGCCGCAGGCCGGAT
The DNA here is from genome assembly GCA_009781495.1 of Cystobacterineae bacterium. Lineage (GTDB taxonomy): Bacteria > Myxococcota > Myxococcia > Myxococcales > Myxococcaceae > WRKR01. Next base: position 23,236 of record WQYA01000002.1, on the reverse strand, counting down.
CGAGAAATTTCAAACGCGCCAACTTGTCGTGAAAGGCTTGCAGCTTTTTGGTGTTTTTTCTGACCAACTCAAATTCGGCATTCAGCTCATCCATCAACAAGGGATGGATTACCTTAAGAATATTGGATTCCTCGGTATAGTGCGCCCCCATTTCACGGCGCTGCTTCTCGCTCATGGCCGCTTGAAACATGCTGCCAAAAATGGACGGCGTAATAAACCCCCAGTTAAAACTGCAACTGTCGAGCAGCGCCTTGCGCATGTGCCCGTCAAAGGCTGCAATGGGCAAGGTGTCCGCAAACAGGCCACCGTTGACATAGGGAAAGGCAGAAAGTTTGTCCTCCATCTTCAGGCGCTCCCCAGGCGGGGTATTCAGGCGGCCAAACAAGTCCGCCAGCATTTGCGCCAAATCGGAGCCGTCGGGTTTTGTCCCGGCAACCAAGTCGCGGAAAATGTTTTTGTCAAAAATGCTGGTGTCGTCGGCAAACAAGCAAAACAAGAGGCGAACAAGGTATTGCTCCAACTTGCGCCCCGTGTAGTTGATGGCTTTGAGGCTGTCATGCAGCTTCGCCATTTTCAAAGCGGCAGCAACGGAAACCTTTTCACTCTCGGAAGGTTTCTCCCATGCAAAGCCGATCATAAAGCCGAACAGCTCCACTTTGGAGGGCAATTCAGCGAGCGCAAACTCCATGTCCGTGCCTTCCACCAAGTCATAGAGGTGAAAGCGCTCGAAGTTGCACACAAGAATAAAACGCGGCAACTCGTCGTCACTCAGGCCGGGGAAATATTCGGTCGCCTGCCTATAGGCTTTTGCCAAGTCTTTTCCGGCGCTTTTTTGCTCAATGAGCAACACGCCTTTCCAAAGCATGTCAATAAAGCCCTCGCTGCCGCCGGTTTTTCTGACTTTCTTCTCAAAAACGGCGACGCGCTTTTGGCTGATGCCGAACACCTCAAAAAATTCAATCCAAAAAGTTTGGCTCTGGCCTTTTTCATAGCCCTGGTTTCGCCACTCATAGGCGAAAGTCGCCGCTCTGCTGCGGATTTCGCTCCATCCCAATGCCATGATGACTTGAAACACTACAGAGGTTGACAATTGCACGCGAATAAAATTCGCCAAAAAAAACACAACGTGGATGTGGCTTTCAGGGCGTTTAAGAAAACGCTTGTCCGCAGGAAAATGCCTCCGCCTCAGGAGGGGGTTAGGGGAGTGGGGGGGCCTCTTGGGGTATTTCCCTGGCCCTTCAACGGCTAACCCTAGCCCCTTCTGCCCAGGCCTTCGGCAATAAAAGCCAGCACCAACGAATTCAGTGATACGCCCTCCACCTTTGCCCTCGCGGAAAGCTGGGTGTGAATGGTTTTGGGTACGCGGGTGACAAATTTGCCCGAGGCTACGCCCCCGCTGTTGGGTTTGGGCACAGGAAAACCTTCGGCCTTCAGCGCCAAGAGGGTGGCGTGGAGCGCATCTTTGCCATTTGCAATGGCCTCCTCGATGGTTTCCCCGTCGGAAATACACCCGGGGACGTCCGGGAAGGAAACCAAATAGCCCCCACCCTCCCCTTCACTCATCGCCCGTACTTCAAATGGATATTGGTTGAGCCCTCTCATACTTTGGTCTCCTGGCGCCAGCGGATTCCATGTTGCCGCGCCACCGTTTGAAGCTGAGTCAAGCGCCAGTCCCTCGGGTTTTTGCGCATGGCCCCCAAAAGCTTTTTCGCCGTATTCACACTTTTAATAGTACCATAGGCGACACTATGTTTCAACATAACATTGAGGGAACAAGGAGGGCAACAAAGCCCCCACCTCCAATGAAGAAGGCGGGGGCCGAGGTTTTCATGAATGACGGCTTCTTAACTCGTTTGAGCCCCCACCCTCAAAACAGGTGGGCGGCGAGGGGCACTTAAAAAAACTCCAAGGGGGTGGACCGGTATTCATTTCCATTTTGTTGTCAGCCATATTGGCCTCCTGTCTTTGGGGTGAAGGCACTTCCCTTGTTCAAGGGGAAGGCCAGGTACTTGAACACCGAAGACAGACGGCCCGAGGCCTTAGCCCTTGCGGGCTGTTTTTCAGCTCTCGCGCTACCCGGCCAAAATGGCGCAAAAAAGCCACGCTGTCGGGCGCGGAGAAACCGCTGTCTTAGGTGTGTTCAGCACCTGCCGAAGCTTATAGCTTGGTTTTGGGGGGAAGGCAAGGGGGGAAGGGAGGGCCAACCTCCACAGGTAGGGATGGGGGTTGTGCGTTTTCTGCAAACGGCCTAGGCTGACCTGTGGTTATGACGGTTGCCAAATGAGGGGAAAACTCCATGGAGAAGTCTTGGAAAGAAGCCATCAAGCGCGTTCTTCGAGAGTCTGATTCGCCGCTGCATTATACGGAAATTTCGGAGCAGATACTTTCTCGCGGCTATTATGAAACCGAAGGGGCAACGCCTGCTGCAACGGTCAATGCACAACTTGCAGCATCCATCAAACACGACGGCAAAAAGTCGCCGTTTATACGCGTCGGCAGGGGCGTTTTCGCGTTGAACACTGCAACGCAAGCCACGCCAAAGTCAAAGGAAAAAGTATTGGCAGCTTCCGCGCCAAACATTGAAAATTCAGACGCCATCATCCGTTCTTTTGGAATGTATTGGCAAAGAGATTTGGTCGTCTGGCGCGGCGATCCCAAACTCTTCGGCAAGCAACAAGCCACATCCAAACCCATCGACTTTGGAAAGCAAAAGGGCATTTATATTCTCTATGATCACCACACCGTGGTTTATGTCGGGCGCTCCGTGGAGCGCCCACTCAGCAAACGCCTCTTTGAGCACACAATGGATCGTCTGGGCAGCCGCTGGAATCGATTTTCTTGGTTCGGGCTTCTGGAAGCAACGGATGACGGCGGATTGAAAGAATTTCCTTTCAAAAACTCGCTTGCAAGTGTCATTGCCACATTGGAGGCATTGCTGATTGAAGCCTTGGAACCGCCGCAAAATAGAAAGCGCGGTGATGATTTTTCGGCCATTGAATATATTCAAGACATTGATCCGGAATTGCGCGAGCAAGAAATTCAAAACACCTTGCGCTCCATCGAGCAAAAGATGCGTGGCGGATCATAAAAAAACCGCGGGTGTTCAGACCAAAGCCAAAAAAACACAACAAAGCCCCCACCTCCAATGAAGAAGGCGGGGGCCGAGGTTTTCATGAATGACGGCTTCTTAACTCGTTTGAGCCCCCACCCTCAAAACAGGTGGGCGGCGAGGGGCACTAAAAAAACTCCAAGGGGGTGGACCGGTATTCATTTCCATTTTGTTGTCAGCCATATTGGCCTCCTACTAGCAAGTTGTTGAATGGCTGCCTTTGTTGAGAAGGTGGCCAGGTACTTCAACACCGCTAGTAGACGGCCCGAGGCCTTAGCCCTCACGGGCTGTTTTTCGGCTTTCGCGCTACCCGGCCAAAATGGCACAAAAAAGCCACGCTGTCGGGCGCGGAAAGACCGCTACTAGGTGGTGTGTTGAAGCACCGAAAAATACTCTAGCTTGGTTTGGGGGGGAAGGCAAGGGGGGTAGCGCAAACTAACGCGTTTTGCCATGGAGCCCCTTTTTCAGCCGCGAAAAAACCGTCTTGTGGCTGTGGCTCTCTGCAGAAGCAGCGGCAGCACGGTCGGCCTTCTTCAGCTTCAACTCCAAGTCCTCCGTCAGTTGTGCATATTTTTCGAGACTCATGACAACCATGGCCCCATAGCCGTTTTTCGTCAGGAAAACGGCTTCCCCGCCGTTGACGACACGCTCTATTTCGGGAAATTTGTTGCGAAGGTCCGAGACGGGCCGAATGCGGATCATAAGCTTGCACCCCTTTTCTGAGACTTTATTTTATCAAAATATTATTAGAATATTATCAGAATATTTCCTTTTTTTCAATAGAGAAGTGCTTTTAAGAATGAAATGCAAGGCAGCATAAAAGAGAAAGGAGGGGGCTCTGAGGACTGTGCTGACACGCTTCAACCTTGCACCGCGCTTCGCGGCCCCTCCTGATGCAAACGAATTGAGGGAAGTTTGAAAGGGGTTGCGAATGAGGCTTAGCTCCCCGCTAAGGGGCCCCCGGAGGGTAGTTTTTCTTTGGTTACTTTCTTTTGCGCATGCAAAAGAAAGTGACTCGCCGGTAGGCGAAATCTACTGCTGCCGAGCAGCGGAAATGCCCGGGCCGCAGGCCCAGCACCAAAAACCCCGCCCGGAGGGCAAAAAAATTGTTTTAAAAAACAGCCGGGCCGCAGGCCCAAGAAGACAACACCCGAATGGACGAAAAGAATATTTTTGCTACCCCCAGCATAAAGCCTTAAACAACCACCACCCCGCCCCTCCGGGGCACCCCTCCTTAGAGGGGAATTTAAAAGACAGCCGGGCCGCAGGCCAAAAAAACAACCGAATGTGACTTCCGCAACGGCCTGCGCTAAAACGCCTACCTATGGCTCTACCTTACCCTTTGCTTGGCCTTGCGGCTGCCCTTGCCCTTTGCTGGGCTTGCCCTTCTAAAAAGGAGCAACCCAACACCCCTTCTGCCCCCAGAGAGGTGGAGCCGAATAACCAGGCCAGCCAGGCTCAGAAAATAGACGCGGACTTGACGCTGGAGGCCGAAATTTCTGTGCCCCCGCAAGGCAGGGACGAGGATTGGTTTTGGCTGCCCGCTGCCCTCGGGCGCTGGGCCCATGTGGAGGCCAGCCCCTCCCCGGGCGTGGACGTGGCCTTGGAAATCGTCAACGAGGCGGGCGAGGTGCTGCTGCGCACCAACCGCGCGGGCTTGGGGGGCGTGGAGTCCATCCCCAATGTGGGCCTCGGCGAGCCCCGCTTCTTCCGCGTGGTGTCCGCCAAAGACGGCTCCGGGGGAAGCTACCGGCTGAGCGTGCGCTTTGTGGACGCTGTCGCGGAGCATGAGGCGGAACCCAATAACCGCCTCAGCGAGGCCAGCCTTGCGCCCCTTCAGGTGCTGCAACAGGGCACCCTCTTCGCCGATGACGTGGATTGGTTCCGCTTTGAGTTGCCCGAGGCGGTGGAGAAACTTGCGGCAGAGGAGACTGCGGTGAAGCCCGTGACGGAGGTTGCGGGCGAGTCTGCAACGGAGGCTGCGCCAAAAACTGCGGCGGAGGTTGCGTCGGAAACTGCGGCGGAAACTGCCGCTAAGCCCCCTCCCCCACCTACCCTCCTCCGCGTTGCCGTTGAGGTGGAAGCCGACGCCGACGCCGCTTTGGAAATTCAACTCTGCGACGGCGAAGGCAATGTTCTGCTGCGTACACGTCCGGGGCATAGGGGGGGGTGGAGGGTGCGGAATTTTGCTCTGCCGCCTCAACTCTCCACTGTGGCGCTGAGAGTGAAAACTGCTGCGGCTCAGGGGGGGGCGGCTGCGCCTAACCCTAACCCCCAACCTAAGCCCCAAACCAACCCTCAAACCAGCCCTTCCCTTTTGCTGATTCCCTATCAGCTGAAACTCTCTCTGGAGGATGATGATGCCTCTTTTGAGACGGAGCCGAACAATACGCCTTTGCAGGCTACGCCTCTGGCCCTGGGCAAAGAGATGCAGGCCCTCTTGTCGCCGGCTGAGGACGTGGACTATTTTCGCGTGGACGTGGCTGCGCCTTCTTTGGTGCATGTGGAGCTCTCCGCGCTTGAGGGCGTGGACTTGCAGCTTTCGGCCATTGTCCCCGCGGAGGCCGCTGCCGCGGAGCGTGTCCTGCTGCGCAGCAATGAGGGGAAAATCCATGAGGCGGAGCGCTTGCTGAATGTGGAATGCCCCGGCACTTGCTATTTCAAAGTCGAGTCCGTCGCTCAAAAAATTTCCAACAAATGGGTGAAAACCCAGGAAAACCCCAAAACCCCCTATCGCATTCGCGCGCAGGCGCTGGAGGGCGCGCAACGCCGCGAAAAGGAGCCCAACAACACCCTGGAGCAGGCCACAGAGTTGGCCATGGGGCAAAGCCTGCGCGGATATGTTCATCCCAAGGGGGATGTGGACTTTTTTCGCGTGGATTTGAGTCAACTCCTCGTGCGCAAACCCATCCTCGCTACCCTTTTCGGCCTCCCTAAAAACAGCTTGGGGTTGTGGCTGCATCGCATGGACGAGGAAGGGAAGTTGGAGCTTGTCCAAACCGCCCCCCTCCCCAAAAAAGACAGCCCCACCACTTTGCGTTATTCTGCCACTCCGGGAGTCTATTTCCTGGAAGTCAAGGACCCCAAAAACCGCGAATCCAACGCTCAGGACGAATATCAACTTCGTGTGGACTGGGATGACGCGCTATAAACCTTTGCCCGTATGACTATGCATATTGAAAACCAAATTGAAAAGTTGAAACGCGAGTTGAATGCGGTTGTCCTGGCGCACTATTATCAGGAGGGCGAAATACAGGACTGCGCGGACTTTGTGGGCGACAGCCTGGCGCTCGCTCAGCAAGCTGCTCAAACAAAGGCGGACGTCATCGTCTTTTGCGGCGTGCACTTCATGGCGGAAACGGCCAAAATCCTCAACCCGGAAAAGTTGGTTTTGCTGCCGGACCTCAACGCCGGTTGCTCCCTGGCGGACCGTTGCCCGCCCGAAGCTTTTGCGGCCTTCAAAGCACAACATGAGGACTGCTTCGTCGTTTCCTATGTCAATTCTTCGGCCGCGGTCAAAGCCCTCAGCGACGTCATTTGCACCAGCTCCAATGCCGTCAAAATTGTCAACCGCATTCCACCGGGCCGCCGCATCCTCTTTGCGCCGGACAGGCATTTGGGCAACTATGTCGCCAAGCAAACCGGACGCGACATGCTTCTGTGGCCCGGCAGCTGCATCGTCCATGAAATGTTCAACGAAAAAAACCTCGTCCAACTGAAGCACGACAACCCCCAAGCTTTCGTGGTGGCCCACCCCGAGTGCGAGGAGGCGGTGTTGGCGCACGCGGACTTCATCGGCTCTACGGCGCAAATGTTGGAGCGTGTCAGCAAAGGGAGTGAGCGTCAGTTTATTGTGGTGACGGAGCCCGGTATTCTGCACCAAATGCGCAAGGCCTCCCCCTCCAAACACCTCCTCTGCCCCCCCTCCAGCGACGGCTGCCCCTGCAATGTCTGCCCCCATATGAAACTCAATACCCTGGAAAAACTCCTGGCGTGTATGAAAAACCGCTCCCCCCAACTCACCCTCCCCGAGGCCCTCCGCCTCCAAGCCCTCGCCCCCCTCAAGCGGATGCTGGAGTGGAGTTAGAGGGGTTTAGGTTTAAGTGGTAGCCACTCTAGTCCACTTCCGGCCATTCTTCGCTTTGGCCCTTGAGGTAACCCTCCTCAAACTCGTTTTTTGACGGCCAAATGGCGGCCTTCAAACGCCGCTTTTCTTCCGGCGACACGCCTTCAAAACGCAGGCCCACCACGTCCTCACGGGCCCAGGCAATACGGCCCCTCAACGCAAACTTCTGCCCACCCACCACCAGAGACAAACGGATGCGCTCCCCCGGAAAAAGGTGCTGCGTGTTACGTATACAAATACCTGAAGGGGATAAGTTTAACGAGTAGGTTTTGAATATACGGGCGGCCTCTTTCGCATTTTCAAAACGTACTTCCAGCTTTGTTGTAGCCCTCTCTTCACTACGCCGCTCGTTTTCTCTAACCATCCCCCAAATATAAACCCGCGCTTTTAAAAATCCGGCGCGTCTGCAACGCAGAAGTTTTTTTCACCTGCGGGACTTCGTCGCCGGTTTCTTCTTGGGGATTTCCCAATGCAGGGTGTCTTCCAGGGACTTTCGACGGCGGCGCACAGCCTTGTCGAGGGCGCTGACGGCTTCGTCGAGTCCATCCATCAACCGCATGGGCTTTCTGCGTAAATTTCGCTTGGAAAGCAAGGCGTGCGTCAACCAGGGGAATACAGCGGTTACATCCGTATGTACATAGACGGAGCCCTGCTCTACCGCCTCCATAGAAACCTTCCCCCAGGTATGCCCCTCCCCGGCAGGACAACTGGACAAAGCGCCGTTGTCGACAGGGTCCACACAAAACTGTACGTCAATGTCAAAACCGTCGGTGGGAATGTGGAGGATTTGATCCAACAAAGGCTCCCCCTGTAGCGTGTAGTTTTTAGGGACGCCCCCTCCTAAAATCCAAATAGCCATACGTTTAGAGCCGTGGTTACGGCAGTGGTATTGCATCGCCGCCATGGAAAAAACGTCTTCCAGCGTGTCAATTTCGAAGGCAAAAGCCTCCCCCAACAAACGCTTCAACTTCACCGCATTCAAAAAAATGGAGCCGTCTTGCACCGCACCCACAAAAATGGGCACCGCGTGTTTGTAGCACGTGGACAACAAGGAGGGCTTTGTCACACGAAGCTGACGCTCTATGCCGGCCATCGCCTTGCCCAGGAGAAAATGAAACTGCGGCGTCGTCATTTTGCGCTGAAACTCGGGGCGCAACAACAAGGCTGAAAAAAGTTTGTCCGTGTCCAGGAGGACTTCTTCCCAAAACCCCAAGTCATAAATGCGAATAATTCGAGAAAGTCGAAACTGCAAATCTCCCGCATTCGGGTTGACTTCGCGAATGGCGTGCCCAAGCACCCGGTGCGCATCGTGATAGAGGTTCGCGCCCGTCGTTGAAAGCACGGAAATGGCGCCGGATTCTATGAGCGGAATGAGGCAGGACTGGTGCAAACCCGCCGGCGTCATCGCTCCTGACAGCGTCAAAAACACCGCCGCATTCTCTTGCAGACTGCGCTGCATCAACTCAAAAGCCATGCGCTCCTGCCTTCCCACATAGGCGCCGAAGGCATGCTCCAAAAGCTGTGCCGTCGTCTCTTTGCCGCTGATGGGCTTGGGATCTACACGGCGGGCTGTTTCATATTGGGCTTTGAGGTTTTGAGTCATTAGGCCCCTATAGTCGGCTTAGGCTAGGGATAGGGAGAAAAATAAGGTGTTGGCTAAGGCTAAGGGGCTATCCTCACACTCTATCCCCTTCGTTTGAGGTGTTTAGAAAACCCCTTATGGCTAACTTGTCTAACTTAGCTGCCCTGTATACCTCCATCATCCTCTCCTGGCCTAAACGCCATACCCCCCACATGGTACACGCTTCTCCAAAATGGCAGGCCGCATGGTTGTCGGTGCACAAATTCAACTGTATGGGGCCTTGGACAGCTTCAATAACATCCAAAAAGCTGATGCTGGAGGCCGGCTTGGCAAGCGCAAACCCCCCCTTGGGGCCCCGCGTCGAATAGAGCAACTTTTGGCGTACGAGCGTCTTCAAAATTTTGGCCAGAAAGTCCTCCGGGACGTCCATCCGACGGGCCACCTCTCGAAAAGGCACCACGCTGCCCTCTTCTTGGGAGGCCAAAAACAGCATGGCGCGAAGGCCATATTCAAGTTTTCGAGAAACGGGCTGCATTTTCTGGCAAGATTGACAGAGCTGGCTCAGAGAATCAACCCGCTAGCGTTTCATTTTGCCGTCATATGGCGTCAGGCTTGTTTTTTCTCGGATCATCCTCCCCTAGAAAAAGCCCTGCCTTCCCTGTCTAACGATAAGATAAAACGCTAGCGGGAATTTCAAAAGGAGATACCGAAATCCACCTGCTATGATCGATCTACATACCCATACCCATTTTAGCGACGGGGAATATGCCCCCGCTGCCCTTGTAGACTTGGCTCTAAAAACGGGAATTCGTGTCCTTGCCATTACGGACCACGATACGCTCGACGGCATTGCAGAGGCCCAAGAGGCTGCAAAAAATACGGGGTTGGAAATTGTGCCGGGCATCGAGCTTTCAACACAATATGAGGGGCGCGAAGTCCATTTGCTTGGCCACTTCGTCGACGCCAACAACGCAAACCTCCTGGCTGTCTGCCGACACATGCAAACAGCCCGAGAAAGACGCATGGAAGGCATGCTCCAAAAATTGAAGGCGCTCAACATTGGCTTGTCCATGGAAGAGGTGGCCGCGCTGTCTCCCAAAGGAAGGTTTTCCCGCTCCCACCTGGCACAGGCCTTGGTGAAAAAAGGCGTCTGCAAAAATACCGCCGCCGCTTTTGAGCTTTATTTGAAAGCGGGCAAGCCTGCTTGGTTGCCCCTGACGCAAACCTCCACCATGGAAGCCATTGCTTGGGTACACCAGGCCAAGGGGACGGCAAGCCTCGCCCACCCCAATGTCAGCCAGCTTGAGGCCAAAGACGTTGAAGCGCTTTGCCTCCATGGCTTGGATGGAATTGAAACCGATCACCCGGAGCATTCCTTGGCGGAGCGCAAACGCTGGAGAGGCGTTGCGCAGCGTCTTCAACTCGTCCCCATTGGCGGGAGCGACTTCCATGGAAAACACTCTAACCGCTCCCTGGGGTGTATGCCCAGTTCCCCTGAGGAATTTATGGCCCTTAAAGGGCGCTACCCTTAAGAGGGGGGTATTTCGCCTGCAGCGGGGGCTTATATAAAAAACTCCCCTCCCTGGAGAAGTCCCGAAGGGGGGGGTTAGTGCGCTCCTTTTCGCCCTTCGGGCGTTGTTTTTTTGGCCTGCGGCCCGGCTGTTTCCGCCTCCGCCAGTTCAGCGCCTTCTTGGCTTCATTTGACGCAAGCTTTCTTGTGCAATTTCACAGCCTTGGGGTGATCTCGTTTGGCGGATTGAGCCAGGAACTCGCAAGCTTTGGGCTTGTTGCGCGCGACACCCTTGCCCTTGAGATAAATTTCACCCAGTCTGTATTGAGCCTCAGAATGGTATTGTTCAGCAGCTTTTGTATACCACTCTATTGCTTTTGTGCTGTCTTTGGGAACCCCTTCACCTTTGTCATAAATTTCCGCAAGTCTATAACGAACCTCAGGGCTGTATCCCTGAGCATCTTTTGTATACCACTCTATTGCCTTTGTGATGTCTTTGGGAACCCCTTCGCCTTTGTCATAAATTTCCGCAAGTCTGCGTGGAGCTGTTGGATGCTCTTGGTGTGCAGCCTTTGTATACCATTCCAGGGCTTTGGAGATGTCCTTGGGGAGCTCTTCACCCTTGTCATAGATTTCGGCGAGAGCACATTGGGCCCTTCTATCGCCCAAATGAGCAGCCTTCTCATACCATTCCACGGCCTTTTGAATGTCTTTGGGAATGTCTTTGCCTTCATGATAGAGTACAGCAAGGTTGTATTGAGCCCCCTCATGCTCTTGGTTTGCAGCCTTTGTATACCATTCTATGGCTGTTTGCATGTCTTTGGAAACGCCGTCGAGTCTACTGATGGCATAGTATACACCAAGGTGAAATTGAGCCTCGTCATTGCCCCTTTCTGCGGCTTTTTGAAACAACTCCACGGCACGCTCTTCGTCGAACAAAAGCCGATAGAGCTTTTCAATCGCCGCCCCCCCTTCCATGGCTTTGTTGAGCCACTCAAAAGCTTTGGTTTTATTCTTAGGCACGCCATAGCCCATATAATAAAGCGACCCAAGCTGGAGCTGAGCCTCGCTGTCACCCTCATTGGCGGCTTTGGCGAAACCTTCCGCGGCTTTTGCCAACCATTTCGCCGCTTCTTCTTCAAGCCCTTGATCCTCATAATCCCAACTCAGCACATATTGGGCATGGACATCCCCCTCTTCAGCGGCTTTTTTGATTAATTCCTTGATATTTTCAACCTGTTGACGCCGTTCCTCGCGAAAGAAGCCAGGGACTCTGTGGCTGCGAAATACATTCATGACAGCAACGAGGACTTTTTTGTCCCCTTGTTCAGCAGCCTTTATCAGCCAGTCAACAGCTTTTTCTTCATCCTTGGGAACACCACGGCCTGAGTCATAGAGCATGCCAAGGTTAAATTGAGCCTCCGCATCTCCTTGCTCAGCGGCTTTCAAGAAGCCTTTTGCAGCTTTTTCAAATAATTCTAAAGCCTTGTCGATGTCGTGAGGCACACCTCGGTTCATCAAAAACATGTAGCCCAAGTCAAGTTGGGCATCAGCATTCCCCTGCTCAGCGGCTTTTGTATACCATTCCAAGGCTTTCTGGATATTTTTGGGAATGTTTTTGCCCTTGTTATAGGCTTCGGCAAGTTTAAATTGAGCCTCCGCATCCCCCTGCTCAGCAGCTTTTATCAACTGCTCTGCAGCGTTCTTTTCTTGCGGAATACTGCTCTGCATGCCTGGGTTGATTGGCCCCTTGCTGGCACATCCGGCCATCAACAGAATGAGACACAGGGCCAGGTGTGAGGGCGGACACAACGTCAGACGGGTTTTTTGCAACTTTTTTTGCATCAGTTTCATCATTTTGTTTTCCCCAATTTCTCAAAATCCTCCCCATTGCTGATGGACAGACGCACCAACTCCCTTAAGAGACGGTTGCGCTTTATGTTGCCTAAAATCTCTTTTAAGTCTTCATAAACGGAAGGATCATTAATAATAGCCCCTAAAGAGCCTTCTCCTGAGCGTACTTTGCCCATGATCGCTTTTAGGTCCCCCGTCGAAGCCGCTAAGTCGTCTATGAGACTCGCCGACTCCCCATAAAGCAAACGGTATACCGCTCCCCCTGAATTCTCCCTCGCCCCCTTCACCAAAAGCGCTAACTCCGAGGCCGCATCCCCCAAAGACTGAAATGCCACAACCGTCTTCTTGTCTTTCAGCAACGCCCCCACCAAACCGTCCCCCTTGCGGACTTCTGAAATCAACCCATCCACATTCCCCAACGCTTTGTCCAATTTCACCGCCGAAGAGGACAACTCCCGCAACAATACCTTGGCGTCTTCTCCCAATTGCTTGTCAAAAATCAACGTGTGCAGGGCTCCCGGCCCGGACTCAATTCCCACCAGTACCCCTCGCAGAGAGTCCACAGCTTCCGTTATGCTTTTGGCAAATTGCGGGCTCGCATATATGTCAACCCCACCCTTCACCCCACGCGTAATGTCTAACACGTTGTCGACTATCTCCCCTGCCCTGTTCAATAACTCCGCTATGTCCCCCGAAGTCCTCGCCTCTAAAAAGGCATTGTGCTGGGCAACTGGCTTCTCCGGTGAGCCAATGCTGACGTCAATGGTTTTGTCCCCCAAAACACCTCGGCTCGCAATACGCACGACGGAGTCCTCCCGTATGCGGTCCGCATAGACTTTCTCTACCTCAAACTCAACGAGCACTCTGGAGTCTTCTATGTCATCCGAAAACTCTATCTTCTTCACCCGCCCTACTTGTAGCCCCCCTAAACGTACCGGAGAGTCCAATTGCAAACCGTCTATGTTCGCAAATGCAGAACGGTAGGAAATTTGACTGCTGAAAAGCCCCTTCTCCCTCCCTAAAAGAAAAATCACCAGCCCCGCCAACAACAAACCTATGCCTACGAAAATTCCCGCTTTCCATACTAAATGACGCTCCCGCTCTGAAGGATTGCTCATTCGCTTTCTCCCGCACCAAAAAATGCCTGCACATCGGGATGCGTGGATGCCCGCATTTGCGCAACACTCCCCGAAGCCACAATCTTCCGACGTGCCAACATCGCTATCCCATCGGATACTCGAAATACACTGTTCATGTCGTGGGTCACCACTATGGAAGTGCAACCCAAATGCTTCTTCATCGAAACAATTAACTCGTCAATCACCCGCGTGCTGATGGGATCCAATCCCGTCGTCGGCTCGTCCCATAAAATTACCTTGGGCCGCGTCATGATGGCTCGCGCCAACCCCACCCGCTTGCGCATGCCTCCCGAAAGCTCCACCGGCTGCATGCTTTCTATGCCCGGCAAATTCACCAACTCCAATGTCTGCGCAACACGCGCCCCAATCTCTTCCTCAGAAAGCTCCGGCATGTGCTCCCGCAAAGGATAGGCCAGGTTTTCACCCACAGACAGCGAGTCAAACAATGCCGCACTCTGGAAAACCATCGCTATGTCCTTGCGTATCGCCCGCAGGTTCTTCTCTGATAACTGCGAAACCTCTATGTCCTCATAAAAAACCCTGCCGCTGTCAGGGTACATCAACCCAATCAGACATTTGAGCAATACACTCTTGCCACAACCCGAGCCCCCTATCACCGCTAAGGTTTGGCCTCGGGGTACCGTTAGGGATAAACCTTCATAAACCGGGTTATCCCCAAACGATAAATATAAATCCTCAAAGCGGATAAGCGACTCTTCACTCATAGCGATAAAAATAACTTGGTAAGAAAAAAATCGGTGAGGCATACAACCACCGAAGTGATGGCTACCGTTTCGGTCGTCGCCCTGCCTACGCCTTCTGTACCGCCTTGTACTGTAAAACCTTTGTAGCAGCCTACTACCCCTATAATGCCCCCAAACACCACGCTCTTGCCTACCCCAGAGGTAAAATCCAACAGCGTCGCCGTATCCAATGCCGTACGGAAAAATTCCTTGAAGGAAAGACCATATTCCGCTTTCACGACCCAGGAGCCCGATACCAAACCCACCACGTCCGAAAGCGTCGTCAATGCAGGAAAAACCAGCAAACAAGCCAAAATGCGCGGCGTCACAAGCTTCTTTATCGGGTCTGCTCCCAATGCACGAATCGCATCCAGTTGCTCCGTCACCTTCATCGAGCCCAATTCCGCCGTTATCCCTGAGCCTACGCGGGAGCCTACTGTCAGCGCTATCAGCACGGGGCCTAGCTCCCTAAATAGGGTTAATACCACTACCCGCCCTACCGAATGCTGTACCCCAAAACGCGCCATGAAAAATGCAAACTGCAAACTCAAAACAAGCCCCGCAAAAATCGCCGTCAACAACGCAATCGACATGGATTTGACACCCAACATCTCCACTTGGTAGGCCACATCCCCCAATGCCAAAGGACGCTGAAATATGCGGGCAAAAGCCCGCGCGCCCAGCAATACCATGCCCCCCAATTCACGAAGCATGTGCCCAATGAATGACTTCCTCCCAGGAAAGAAATATGGCTTGGCGCCAGGCTCCTCCATCACCTAAACCTCACCTGAAACTCAGAAAGCATCCGCTCAAACTCCCCTCGCCAAACCCCCCCCCTCCCCAGAGGAGCAATGTAGGCCATGTCAAAAACACAACCCCCCTTCTTCAATACAAAGAGCTCCAACTCGCGCGCTACCCCGTCCATTTTGGCCACATAATGCGTGCGTAACCCCTCCCGACCATCCAACTCTAAACGCTCACCCCCAAGCTTCTCACGCTCCGTGAAGCCTATCAACAAATGCTGCGTCAATATCTCCAAGGAAGGATCCCCATGCTCCTTGCAACTCGAATTCCACGCCAACAAAAACCCCCCCTCCTTGCTCGCAAAAGCCAGATCGTTCCCCGAAACCCCCACCTGCTTCCAATGCGCAGCGTCTAACGCCACAACACGGTAACTCAACCCCCCCTTCTCAAAAGAATCCCCCCTTAAACGCCCGTGAGAGCAAGCTACCGCCCATAGGCTTAAAAGCCCTAGGACACATACCCTCCCTGTCCATCTCATCGCTTTCTCAAAAACCTCCATCCCAATACCCCTATACCTAAATACCCAAAACCCCAAAACCCCCCTCCTGCTGCACTACATCCCCCAGAAGACTTCTTCGAAACTTCAGCCTTCTTGTCTGCTTCTATCGTCCCTATGTCGCCCCCACCCCCCCCATCCCCGTCTTCCCCATTCGCCCCTAAACACTGGCCCTCTGCACATTGCGTGTAGCCCATAGGACAGTCTGCTGCAACTTCACACGGCGGCAAGCATGTCTTGTTGGTTTGGGGACCACTGAAGGCACATTGCAACCCCCCAGGACAAGCTTGGCGCGACTCACAATGCTTGAGACACAAAGGCTCCTCCCCTTCCTCCCCCTCCAAAGCAATGCAAGAACTCCCCCCAGGACAAGGAGGCTCTCCCGGACGACATCGGGCTGTACATGTCGCTGGAGACAACTCCCCTGACAGCAGCCAACACTCATGCCCCGCATTGCAATCCGCGTGCTGGGTGCATGCGTCCCCCAACTGCGCCCGGGGGTTCTGTTGCAATATGCATATGCCATCCCAGGGACGGCATACCCATCCCACCCCACACTCGCTGTTTTGGGAACACTTCCCTAAACAGACCCCCTCGTCATCCGATATGCTTCCGCTCAGATCTATAAGCGCACGACAAGAATAACCCGGCCTGCAATCATTGCCGCGTATGCCACAAGACTTCATACACTTAAAGATACCCCCTATGCATAAACTGCCCGTAGGACAAACCTCCCAGCTGTCCCCACCACAAGGCTGGCTGCAATAACCTTGAGGCCACGGCGCACTGTTGCCCAGGCACTCAAATGCCGAGGAAGACGCACAATCCTCGGGCGCTTGGCAATCCCTGCCTATAGGGGTGTCGGTGAGTCTGGGCAAAAGACACGCCCATTGCCCTTCAAAAACAACAGGTGACGAAACACATGACATCGGCAGAGGACAAACAGCCCCCTGCCCTGCAGCACAAGGCAGTGTACAATAAGACCGAGGGCCTATGGTGTTGTGCACTTGCTGCGGAATACAAAACGCTCCACCACTGCAATCCCCCTCTCGCTCACAACGCGCCCCTGGACCACCTTTGGGGTAGTAGGCCTGTATGTCCGCTCTGTCCCGCGCATTCAAATCCCTGCGCCATTGTCCTATCCACGGCCATGAGATGGACATCGCCCCCCTCTCCTCCCAAAGCATTGCCCAATCATCGTCTCTCTCCACCAACCCCAAACAGTGGCCCAGCTCGCGCAGGAGCGTGCTTTGCAAATCCATGTGGGTTGTAGGTGTCGTCCCCTGCGTGCTCCACCGAAAATCCACAGCATTCAATACAATGTCGCAAGCCTTCAACAACGCTCCTGTCGTCGACACATCCCTCGCACGCATGGGGTTAAAAACAGAGGGCATACTTGAGCCAAAATGTGGATAATAAAGAGGGTCGTCTTTGCTTGTGACAAAAATAGGCACCACCGAATGCGTGTCTCTGCTGTCACGGGCCGTGCTGTAGCCAACCAGCTCAAGACCAAGACGTGAGTCCGCTTCTCCCCAGGCCCTCAGTACCGCTTCAACCACCCCTTCCACCTCTTGTTGAGTTAAAAATACTTCCGTAGGCACAGGAGCTAAATGAAAACGGAATATATCATCCTCTATGCCTATAAATTTATGTTCCTGCCTCTGTTGCCCCCACGCTCCTCCTCCCCAGAGACAAAAAAACATTCCCACCACCATGAAACGTTCCAAAAAGTACATGCCTAGAGGCTAACACACCTGTAAAAAAGTGGGGAACGCCTAACAGCGGTTTTGTAAAATCAGAAACAACTGTACGCAAAAGCCCAGAGGGAAACCCCTGCCCCCTTGCCGGACGCTAAAACGGAGCTTCGCCTCAATAAAATGTCTCAGCTATGGGAGCTAAACCCTTAGGCGCTTAGCCTGCTTTCTTGTCCATCGTCCTGAATGGAACTTAAATAGCGCGCGAGAAAACTCTTCGTCTTCAGCTCTACTTGGCGCACACGCTCGCGGGAAACACCCCACCGCTGCCCCAACTCCTCCAAAGTCATCGGCTTGTCCTGCGTCAAACGCTCCCGGAGTATGTCCCACCCCAAATCCCCTAGGCGCTTGCGTACACGGCCCAGGGCTTGAATCACTTCCTCGTTCCGCTCCCTGCGCAGAAAACGAAGGTCCGCCGTCGGACTCGTGTCCTCCAGCCGGTCCAAATAGGTTGTCTCCGAATCCTCCTCCACCGTGTTGTCCAATGAAAAATCCACCATGGAGGAACGCTCCGCTTCTCCACCCCGTACCTGGCTCCGGTTGTCCTTTAAATAACGCGTAATATAGGCCCTTATCCACCAAACCGCATAGGTGGCAAAACGTACGTTCTTCTTCGGATCAAAATGCTCTATCGCTTTCATGAGGCCTACGTTCCCCTCCTGCACCAAGTCGTCCAAACGCGCACCACGGTTGGAAAAACGCTTCGCTATCGCCACCACAAACGGAAGGTTGCTCGAAGCCAATGCGTGCCGCGCCGAAGTGTCCCCCTCACGCGCCCTGTGCGCCAACGCATATTCCTCCTCCCTCGCCAATTGACGGTGGCCACCCAGCCCCTTTAAATAAAAAGATAAACCCTCTGCATCCCCCTTCCCTCGCGTCGCTTTCTTGGAACGCTTAGCATCCTTATCTCCTTCGAAAAAACGCAGCTCCGCGTCCTCTGCCTCCTCAAAAAGCCCCTTCTCTTCTGCTGAAGTGTCGGATGAAAACATGAAAGCCCCTCCTGCAATAGGTTGTTTGATATTGAAATGAAACCGCCTCTGCCCTATGCCTAGCAAAAGGCAAGCCACTCAGATGCAGGAATACAAACATCTGTTTTCCATAATATAATTTTTTTCATTGGGCGGTTTTACCTGGGTGAACCACGTCCATGAGGTCAAATTTAACCCTGTCCCTAATACCCCATGGACTCAACCCTTGCTTATGGTATAAGACTTTTGTTCAGCAAGTCTTATGGTCCTTCCGCCCCCGCTTGAATGCGTAGCCACAGGGCTTCTTGCAGAGACTTCTCCGTCTTGAATTTGCCTTCATAGGCCTCCGCATGCGTCCAAGCATCCGCACAATTCGGCCTGCGCAGCCGCAAACAACACTGCTTCGCCTGGAGAATGCAGGCCGCCCCTTCGGTCTGAAGCTCCGTCCACAACGTATGCGCAATGTTTTTGGCCACGTCTTCCTGCAAACTCAGACGGTGCGCAAAACCGGTGAGCAGTGCGGCCAGGCGTCCAAAGCCCACAATGCTTCCAGAAGGCAAATAGGCCATGTGCGCATAACCTTCATAGGGCAGGAGGTGGTGGGGGCACATAGAGTGGAAACGGAGGTGGTGTAGCAATACCATCTGCCCCTCCCCCGCCTGGGCAGGAAAACGCTCTGTCAAAAATGCTCCCGGGGTTTCGGCATAGCCGTCGAGGAAATGCTCCAGCCACATTTGCGTGACGCGCTCCGGCGTCTGAGCCAACTGCGGGTGCCCGGGCTCAAACCCCGCCGCTCTCAAAAAGTCCGCTATGGCCCTTTGCATGGCTTGGGGGTCAGGCTTTAGGGTTTGCGCAATTTCACCGAATATTCGGGGGTCTCCCATAATACCAATTCCTTTAGGTTTTTAAATTTAGCCCCCAAACGTTCCCAAAGCCACAGCACCATATTTTCGGCGGTCGGGTTTTGCAGAATGTCATTGATGCAGTGGTGATCGAACTCCACCAGGCACTTGTCCCATATCTCTTTCCTGAGGCTTTCAAAATCCATCACCATGCCGCTGAAGCCGTCCGGCGAGCCGGCCAGCGTCACTCTTAAGCGGTAGTTGTGTCCATGCAAGCGCCTGCAGGGGCCTTCATGGTGCGGGAGGTGGTGGGCGGAAGCGAAGTCAAGCTCCACAGAAATTTCCATTTCCATGCCCCTCTCCTTAGCCCCAGGGCTTTTGCTTAGGCAAGCCCCCTTCCAAAAAACGGGGGTATTCTCCCGCAATAAACCCCAGAGAAGGATAAAAAGCGCCCCTATTCCGTTTCAGGAAAGCGGGAAAAATAATTTTCAGCGGCGGCCCACAGCAATTCAGGGCTCAGCTCGGCTCTGCGTTTATAATAGCGCGCAATGTCGACAATTTGGGCAATAAGATCTCTGGGGTGGCAGGCGGCCAGCGGGCGCTGGACGGGGGCATAGCAGTGTTGTATCAACTGTTGAATGAGGGGTTTAGAGAAAGTCAAATGGTTCATTTGGCATTCATTTTCCCATATTTTAAAGAAGGCTTCCAAAGAGGGGGAGGGGACTTCCAGCTTATAGCGTACGCGGCGTAGGAAGGCTTCGTCCACCAATTCTGCCGGGTTGAGGTTGGTAGAGAAAGCAACGAAGGTGTCGAAGGGGACCTGTATTTTTTTGCCGCTGTGCAAGGTGAGAAAGTCCACGTCATTTTCCAGGGGCACAATCCAACGGTTCAGCAAGTCTTTGGGGGAGACGCGCTGGCGTCCGAAGTCGTCGAGGAGCAGCATGCCGTTGGTGGCTTTGAGTTGAAAGGGCGCCTCATAAATGCGTACGGAGGGCGAATAAATGAGATCCAAAGCCTCCAGGCTGAGCTCTCCGCCGGCGACGACAAAAGGGCGCTGGCAATAGATCCAACGTCCGTCACAATTTTGTTGTGGCACCGAAGGGGGGAGGGGCAAGGGCTTATGCAGTGTTTTATCAAAAAGGCGTATAACAAAGTTATCCACCCACAAGGCATGGGGGATGAAGACAGCGCCTCCGAGGCATTTGGCCAGTTGTCTGCACACGGCGGTTTTGCCGTTGCCGGGGGGTCCCCAGAGGAAGAGGGCGCGGCCGGAGCTGAGTGCGGGCCCCAGGCGTTGCTCTGTGCCTGGAGGCAAGACGAGGTGCTTCAAACTTTGTTGCAATTGTGTGGCCTGAATGGGCTGGCTGCGTACGCTTTGCAAGCGTGTGGCGGCGACCCATTCTTCAATGGGGACGGGGGCGGGCCCGTGGTAGTGGTTACGCTCCAATATTTGTTTAAGCAAGTCCCCGGCATAATGGGTAAGCCTATATTGCATACCGGACTTGCCGATGCTGAGGTTAGAGCTGCCATAAAGCTCTACATATTTCTCACGCCTTAAGCTTTCGACAATTTTATCCACAATAACCGACGAAAGTTGCAGATATTGCACCAACTCTGCCCCGCGCATTTCGCCGCAAAAGAACAAAGCTTTCAAAACCAACTCTTCGAGGAAGGTGGTGGGCAAACCTGTTTCCTCGCAGGTTTTAGGGCTCAGGGGGACAAAGGGGGGGGCTTTGTTCGGCACAGAGGCAGAGGGGGGAATTTCAAAGACAGGCTCCCCCTGTTTGCGCTCGGGAATAAGTCCCGTGGCTTTGGAATGGACGACATGGCCGGGCATGGAGGCGCCCGCAGGGGGTATTTTTTCTGACATAGGGCCCTAGGGGGTTTTCATAAATGGGCGGAGTGGGGGTGGGCTTTAGTTTCCCAGGGGGGGCATGCCCGCCCGGTGGCGGTTCTCATCCTCAAGGTTCAAAAACAGCTGCACCACGGCCCTGCTGCGCAGCACCATTTCTCCCTTTTGGTTTTCTACCCAACCGTTGAGCTCCACCAGATGCTCCGTGCCCTCTGTCGTTTTCTGTACAACGCGGCCCCTGGCCAAAAGCTGATCCATCGGCCAATAGAGTTTTAGAAATTTAGCCGATAAACTTCTAATACGGCAACCCTTGCTCCACTCCATTAACAATTGCCCAAATAACCCCAAAGCCAAACTGTTGGGCGCCATCACCGAAACCAGGCCTTGCTGGCGCGCATAGGGCTCATCAAAAAAAAGCGGGTTGAAATCGCCCACGCCCACCGCATAGCGGGCCAACTGCGTACGCTCCAGCGTCAGCCGCGTCGACGAAGTCAATTCATCCCCAACGTTGACTTGCTCATAATAAAGTTTGCGTTGCACTTTGTCTCCCCATCTTCATGCCGCGAATAATATAGCTGTTACGAATGCTATAGACGCGCTTGCCGTCCTCTCCCCTGCCCTCCTCCTCAATAACAACAAGAAAAAACTTTCCCGTCGGGCCGCGCTTTTCTGAAAACTCCACGAGGGCAGAGCTGACCCACAGCTTGTCTCCGGCAAAAATGGGACGCTCATATTCCAACTGCGTCTCCGCATGCAGAAGACTTTGCGCGGGGACATTCAAACGCTCGCGCAAGTCCGCTCCCAACTGAAACGTAAACGGAAATGTCGGCGGCGCAACAATGCCGCGCAGGCCCATGCTTTGGGCATATTTCTCGTCATAATAAATGGGGTTATAGTCGCCGAGACTTTCTGCAAAACGGCGAATCGCCCCTTTTTCTACTTCGTTCAACACCGCCGGGGTGGTTTTTCCAAGTTCATTTTTGTCATACATGTCGTGCACCCAACCAGCCTTCAGGAAATTTGGCGCGCTTTCTCCAACCCTTAGGACTCCGTTGGCCTCCCTTTTAACCTATTCAACCAAGCCTCTTACCCGGCCCTACTCTAAGGAATATATTTGTAGATGAAAATAGATTTTGACCTAAAGGCCTATTCTCTAGACAATGTAGGACTTATGCTTTGCCCAGAGTGCGGCTCTCAAGCAGCTGACAATGCTGCTTTTTGTCCCAAGTGTGACCATATTCTCGATCCTTCTCTTTTTTTGGACGACTTGCCGGCCGAGCCTGACGAGGACAGCAACCCACGTGTCCCCCCCCCCTCCTTCCGCGCAGAGGAGCGCAGCCCACATGCCCAACGGCCCTCCTCTAGACTGAAGAATACCCACCCGCGCACTCAACCCCCCTCCTCTGGAACAGAGGATACCAACCCACGCATTCAACTGCCCCCCTCCCGACAAAAAACCGCTGCGGAAAAACGAGGGCATACCCCCTCCTCACGCCATAAAGCCATGGCCCCACCCGACTCCGGGCCCTCCCGTGAGCGCGGCTCCTCCAAACACCCCCCCCTGCCCCCTGAAGAAACCCCCGAGCAAAGCAATGAAAAACTGACGGAGCAGTGGGTTTCCAACAGGGCCGAAAAAAGCGAATTCAACGAAGCCGAAGTGTTGTTGAATTCACTGAAGGTTGACTTTTTGGCCCAGACAGGCCCCGACAAGCTGATGATTGTGGGCGCCGTGGGAATGATAGCTTCTTGTTTTTTTCCGTGGAGGAGCATGGAGCGCAGTGGGGACATATTGGGGTTTCTCTCCCTGGGGGTATGGGTTGTACCCCTGGCGTTAGGGAGTGTCGGGGGCATGTTATGGCGAAAGCGTACACGCGAAGTTTTTCCGATTTTTCCATGGCTGCTTCAGGGGCTTTCAGGGGCGATGGCCATTCTGCTCTGCCTGGTGTTGATAAAAGTATTCTGGGTGAGCAAGTCACCCGAGTTGATAGGCGCCCGTATGGAAAGCTCTACCCCTTCGCTGGGGTTATTTTTAGGGTTGGTGTTTTCAATGATCAACCTCTCCGGGACGGGCCTGGGGCTCAAAAAACACTGAATTTTGTCCTCTAAGGGGGGATTTTTCGCCTGCGGCGGGCTTATAAAAAAATTCCCCTCCATGGGGGGTACCGGCATAGCCGGGGGGGTAGTTGTTTAGGACTCAGGGCTGTGGGGTGGCAGAAACATTCTTTTCGCCCATTCAGGGGGGGTTCTATTGGGCCTGCGGCCTGGCTGTTTTTAAAAACAATTCTTTTGCCCTCCGGGCGGGGTTTTTGGTGCTGGGCCTGCGGCCCGGCTGTCTCCGCTGCGCGGCGGCAGTAGGTTTCGCCTACCGGCGAGTCACTTTTTTGTGTGACAAAAAAGTAACCAAAAAAACACCCTCTGGGGCCCTGCGGGGCTCCTGCAGCACTCGCGACCCCCTCG
>WQYA01000001.1 GCA_009781495.1 Cystobacterineae bacterium | reverse complement strand
CGAGCGGGGGGCTACACTGTTGTGGAGTACGAGTAGGGGGCTACACTGTTGTGGAGTACGAGCGGGGGGCTACACTGTTGTGGAGTACGAGCGGGGGGCGAGAGCCCCCTGCGGCGTTCGAGGGGGGGCAGGTAGCAGTGCTTCAGCCATTCAATTTTGCACAGCGTGAACGGCCCCGGAATGATGGGGTGGATCAAGTAAAGTGTTCGAGGGGGTCGCGAGTGCTGCCAAAGCCCCGCAGGGCCCTCGGGGAGTGATTTTTTTGGTTACTTTTTTTGTCATTCAAAAAAAGTGACTCGCCGTCAGGCGAAAACTGACGCACAAAGTGAGGGAAGAAGGCGGGCCCGCCAGGGCCTAATAAATAACGCTCAATGGGAGAAAAAAACAACGCTCGAAAAAAGGAGACAGTCGGGCCGCAGGCCCAGCACCAAAAACCACCCGAAGGGCGAAAAAATTGTTTCTACCCCCACAGCCCTGAGCCCTAAACAACTACCACCCCCCCGGCTACGCCGGTACCCCTCCGCGGAGGGGAATTTCTTTGTAAGCCCGCCGCAGGCGAAAATACCCCTCCTACTCTTAAAATAAATGGCCTTCACTTAAGAGGCGCGCATCCTCGCCGGGGTGGCATAGCACCGTCTGCAAAGGCGAAAAACGCTCGGCAAAAGCCAATACCTTGTGCACATGCGCTTCCTCCGTCAGCAACACCGGGTTGGGCCCCGCATCCAACGTAAACCATACCGCCGTCCCCTTGCGGCGCTCCTCCTCAAGGGCCAACAACAGCGCCAACGTCGCAGGCTTCATATAGGAAAGAGGGGGGGCCGCCGCAAAACTGGTGGCGTGCATACGCCAGGCGTTGCGCTCAGCCAAAGCGCCCAGCTTCTCCAAGTCGCGCACAGCAATGGCTTCCAGGGCCGGCTTTATGTCCGCTTCGGCAGCCTCTGTCCATGCGGAATAATAGGGGGAGGTTTGCACCGTGTTGCGCATGCCGTCCCGGGACTTTACCGCCTTCTCCTCACGGTTGAGAATCACCGCTACCATGCGCAGCGCGGGCCAATGCCCCGGCCCAAAATGCTGGCGCGCAAAACTGTCGGCGCCGTCTTCACGCTCGCCACGCTGCCATACGCATATGCCGCCTTGTATGCTGCGGCAGGCGGAGCCGGAGCCCAAACGCGCCAAAACAGACGTCGCCTCCACCTCCAAAGGCAAACCCGCCGCCCCCCTCAAAGCCAAGGCCAATGCCGCAAAAGCCGCCGCGCTGCTGGCCAGCCCCGCGGAAGCAGGAAAGTTGCCCTCGCTGCATATGCGCGCGGGGCCCAAATGCGGCATGTTTTGGCGTACCACCTCTGTCAAGGCAAGTACCCGCGCCCTCTCGCTGCCTTTGGCTTCCTTGCCGTTGAGTTGCACGCTGTCCTCGGGCGCGCCAAACGCTACCGTCGTCTTCACTTCCAGCGGGGCCAGCGTCACAGAGAGGCTGCTTTGCCAAGGCAAAACCAGGGCCTCGTTGCGCTTGCCCCAATATTTCACCAGGGCAATGTTGGAATGGGCTACCGCTGTCGCTTTGCCGCTTGCATTCGCCATTAAAGGCTCCTCGGGCCCGCCAATTGGCAGGCGAAACATTCCACACCCTCGGCCCTCAATGTTTCCATGGGGCCTTCGGGGGCTTCAAATAAACCGACTACTGCACCACCGTCACCCCCGGCCCCTGTTAGCTTCGCCCCTAGGGCCCCTAAACCCCTTAGCCTGTGTATTTTTTGTATAAGCTTTTCAGAGTCCAATTGCATCGCCGCTAACAAACCCTGGTTGACATTCATTAACTCCCCTAAAAGCGCTAAGTCCCCCGCCTCTATGGCCCCCCTCGCCTCCTCTGTACAGCGGCCTATTTCCTCAAACAGGCGCTTGTGGTGCCCAGGCCACTTCTTCTGGCGCTCGCGCAATTGGGCTACCGTACTTTGGGTGGGGGAGCGTTGGCCCGCCATGGCTATGAGTATTTTGAGGGGGGTAGGGCAGGAAAGCGTCTCCACCTTGCCCTGGCAAAACCACAACAAAGTTTCACGCAAGCTGGTGGCGTTGTCCACCCCGGAAGGGCTGCCGTGGAAAACCTGCTCCATGCGCCATGCCATTTCAGCGGCTTTCTCAAGCTGCGCCTCGCGCGTCTCATGGGGGAATGCCGCCAGCGCCAAAGCCTTCGCGCAGGCCACGGAAACCGCGGCGGAGCTGCCCAACCCCGCACCCATGGGCAAGCTGGCCTCCAGGCGCAACAACACCTTCGGCCAAGCGGCAAACTCGGCAGCCCGCCCAAAAGCCTGCTGCAAAAGCGCCCTCTGCTTCTCGTCGAGGTTGCCGGGCGTCTGCAAGGCGCAGCGCTCCGCCGCCTCCATGTGCGCATAAACGCCGAGCGGCAGGGCTCCCGCAATGGCCGGGTAGCCATAAACCACGGCATGTTCTCCCAGGAGAATGACTTTGCCTGCGCCAAAACCCGCAGCCTTCATAGGAGAGGGCCCTTGTCGTTTGGAGTATGGCCGGTTTGTGCACGCAAGGCGGCCAACAACTCCCTGGCTTTTTCCACCTTAATTTCCTTGGAGGCCACCAAGGCTTTTGCAATGTCGGCCACCTCGTCGGCGGTGGCCCCCGCTGTCGCTGCGACGCTGCGCGCATGCATGGCCATGTGGCCGCGTTGAATGCCTGTGGAGCCTAGGGCGCGTACGGCTGAAAAGTTTTGGGCCAGCCCTACGGAGGCCATTACCATGGCCAACTCGTGGACGCTTTGAATGCGGAGAATTTTAAAAACGGCTTGTACTCCTGGGTGTATTTTTATGGGGCCCCCTACTGTCCCTAGGGCTAGGGGTAACTCTATACGGCCTATTAACTCAGTGCCCTCTAATGTCCATGTGGACAGCGGCCTATATTGTCCATCCCTGCAAGCAAAGGCATGCGCCCCCGCCTCAATGGCGCGAAAGTCTTGCCCCGCGGCAATGGCCATGGCGTCTATGCCATTCATAATGCCCTTGTTGTGCGTGGCGGCGCGGTAGGGGTCGGCCATGGCAAAACGGCTGGCCTGCACCACCCCCTGGGCTACCGCCTCCCCCGGGCTCTCTGCGGTGGCCAAAAGCGACACCGGTATGCGGCACTTCGCCCTCGCCAAACGCCTGTCGGCCAGGTTGGAGAGTATGCGTAAAAATACCCGCCCCCCTGTTAATTCCTCAATGAGGGGGGCTACGGCCTCGGCCATGGTGTTTACCAAATTGGCCCCCATCGCCTCCTGCGCGTCTACCACCAAATGCACCACCAAAAGGGGCTCCCCCTTCGGGCCCTCCGGCGCAGGTAAAAGCCTTATCTCCATATCCCTCGCCCCCCCACCACGCTTTAACATGTTCGGGTGTACGCTGTTGGCAAGTTCCAATATCGCTTCCTTGTTCGCCAACAACTTCTTGCCCGCTTTGTCGGGAGCGCCAAACTGCGTCAGCTGTATTTGCCCTATCATCCAGGAGCCGTCGGTTTCGGCTTCAAAACCACCCGCCTCGCGTACCGTTTTGGCCGCAAAGGAAACCGCCGCCAATACCGAGGGCTCCTCTATGGCCATCGGTATCAGGTAGTCCCGTTGGTTTACCCTAAAATTGGTGGCCAGCCCCATCGGTAAGGAGAATACCCCTATGGCGTTCTCTATCATCTGCCCGGCCGTCTCCATGCTGAGGCTCGCCTCGGGCAACAAAGCACGCAACTGTGCCGCTTCCACCCCCAACAGCGTGTGCAGCTTCTCCAGGCGCTCGGCAATGGAGCCCTTGTGGAAGCCACTTAAACGAGAATTCAACGCACTCTTGTCGTCCATCGCAAATGCTTCGCCTTCCTATTCCTTCAAATGTTCCAGCCAGGTGCGCAGCTCCCCACCCACCACTTTGGGCTTGCGTCGAAGCTCCCCCACATTTCGAGCGCCACACAACAACATCGTCTGTTTCAGGGTATGTAAAAGCCGTTGAAGCAGGGCGGCGACTGCGGCCTCCCCCCCTGTGTTGAGTGCTTTAAAAAAGGGTAGGGCCATCCCTACAATATCGGCCCCTAGGGCTAAAGCTTTAGCCACCTCTAGGCCACTGCGTATACCCCCGGAAGCTACCAAATGCGCCATGGGGCCCAGCGCCTCGCGTACCGAGGCAATGGCCGCCGCCGTCGGTATCCCCCACCCCGCAAACTCGGGCTCTAAACCCTCCCCCCCCTCCCCCGTGTGGCGCAATTGCTCTACGCGTATCCAGGAAGTCCCCCCCAGGCCTGAAACGTCTATGCTTTCTATGCCCAGAGAAACCAAACGCTTGGCCACCTTCGGCGAAATGCCGCACCCCGTCTCCTTTACCAGCAAACGCTCCCCAAAAGCTTCGGCCAACATTTCAACCAGCTTATAGCCCCCGCGAAAATCCCTGTCCCCCTCCGGCTGCGCCAGTTCCTGCGCGGGGTTGAGGTGCAAGGCCAAGGCATCCGCACCAATGGCGTCTGCCAGGCGGCGTACCCTGTCTATGCCCAGCCCGGCAGCTTGGCGTAGCCCTATGTTTCCTATTAGCAAAGCCGTGGGCGCTACGTCCCTTACTGCAAAGGTGGAGGCCAAGTCCTCCCTCTCCCCCATCGCCCGCTGGCTGCCCAGCCCAAACGCAATGCCATGCTCCTGCGCTGCCCTCGCCAAGGCCCGGTTGACGGCCAAAGCACGCTCCGTCCCCCCCGTCATCCCTGCAATCAACAGCGGCGCTTTGAGTCTCTTCCCAAACCACTGGCAAGACAAGTCGGCCTCTTCCAATGCCATCTCCGGCATCGCACAGTGCACCAGGTGCACGGCCTCCAAGAGGGTCTTGTTGGTCGGCGGCTCTACTTCCTGGGTGGCGCACAGCTCCAAATGGTCGTCCTTGCGACGGGCGGTGGTTTCTTCAGCCATGGCCCTTGGCTTAGCAACTAAACTTCCTTTGCTCAATCGGCTTTAGAAACCTACCCCTCCCCCTGTCGGTTTTCTCCAAATTTCTGCTGCACTCGGTTTCTCTTTTGGCATAAGGCACAATGCTGCATTAAACAGGCTGTATAACAAAAAGCTGCTTGCGTTGAGGGGTAGGGTGGGGGTTGAGGTTGGGGCAGCATCCATTGCGTTTTTCTCCCAAAAGGGGCTGTTTCATGGAAATTGCTCTTATTATTGTCTCCTCGGCTTTGGTATTATGCCTCTATCTGCTTATTTTTAGGCGTAGCCCCCAACCCACTACGGCTAAGCCGCTGCCTAAACCCTCCCCCGCCCATGTGGAAAACCCCCGGGCTGAAAACCCTGGGGCCTTGGAGTTGGAAGCGCTCAATTCCAAAACCGCGGAGCTTCAAAAAACCAAGGGGGAGTTTCAAAAAACCAAGGACGAGCTTCGCCAAAGCAAACAAAAACTCTTTGAGGCGCGCGAAAAAAACAAACAACTCGAAGCCGAGTTGAAAACCCAAAAACAACTGGAGCGCCAGGCCATTGCGGAAACAGAAAGTGCACGCCTTCATTCGGCGGATCTCTTAGCAGCGCTGAATAAACTCAAGCTGGAGTTGGAAACCCAAAAAACCTCCTCCTTGCCGCCGCCTCCCTCCTCCCCTAGCCCACCGGTACAAGCCCCCCCTATAAAACCTGCTAAGCCGGCCAAAGTCCTCAGAGAGTTGAGTCCCGCAGAAAAAGAAAAATTGGAGAATGCCGAACGCCTGGTGGCCGCAGAGCACAGCCGTACGCAGGAGTTGGAGAAGGAACTCAAAAGCCTCAAAATCCGCTTTGAGCTTGGACAACGCCAACTCAAAAATGTCCGCTCCTCCGGCAAACTGCAAAAAGACAAATTTCGAGCGCTCGAAAAACGGCTCAACCGGACTTTGCTGGAGAGAGATTTGATCCTTCGAGCCATGCGCGATCTCGAAAACCGCTGTGGCTTGCAAGCCTCTGTCGCGGAGCTTCCCCCAGAGGATTTGGCCACAGAAACCCTGGAAGACGCTTCCGAAACCGCCGAAACGGACTTCGGCGATCCCCCTCCCTAATTCCCCAAAGAGGAAGGCTCCGCGGGCTCAGCCGCACGCCAGTCCAAAGGCAACTCGGCAGGCGCTTCTTTGTCCGCTGTGCGGATGCGCTGCAATACTGCCTCGGAAATTCTTTTGCCCAAAAAAGTCTTCCCAACGAGACTCTTTGAAAAACCAAGCGGCGCCAGGGACAAAAAACACTTCCTCTGCACATGGAAAAGCGCCATGGACAAATTGAAATAGCCCGGCTCTACCTCTCTGACAAAACCTACCCAAACAAATGCGGCGCCTAGGTTTTTGGAAAAAACCTCTAAACGCTCCAGTTCATCTGCGCCTATAAAAGGCGTCAAGGATGGATCTGCAACAAAACCGGCAGGCAAACGCAGCGTCATTTTTTTGAAAATGCCGCTGAGCTGCGCCTGTGCAGAGCGCAATTCAACCACCTGCCCCAATCGCATGTCAAAATGCTTGCCCTCCATCGAAACATAGTGTTTCCCATAGGGCAAATTCGGCACAACTACCGGAGCAATGCCTGCAGGCTGGCCGTTGAGAAAAACCACAGCACCCTCAGGTGACTCAATGGAAATGGAACCCTTGGGCAATTTGTTGGTCAAAAGCTTGGCTCGCTCAAATTCCCGCTTAAATACAGGAGGCAGGTTTTTGGCCAAGGCATAATTGGGCGAAAGCCTTGCCAATACCTTGAGGACAGCTCTGGCTTCCTCCTCGTCGCCATCTTCAACACTCGCAACAGCCCATGCCACATAAGCATCAAAAATTTGCCCAAATCGGGCACGCTCCGGCCTTTCCAAAGCCAGCTCCACCGCCTTTTTGAACAAAACCCGCGCCTCAGAATAACGCTTCTCTTCCATGGCCTTGTGGGCTTCACGAAAGGCAGCTGAAACCATGGGCAATATCAATACCTCGGCGGGTTTCACAATCTGCGGCATGGGAAGCAGCTCCACCTCAGCCTTCTTCTTGGACAATGCCCCCATAAGCTCTGCCTTCACCCCCTCTAGCGTGTCTTGCGCCGATACCTCCCCCTCTATGAAAAACAGAGCTAACCGCGGTTGCGCTAACCCCGGACATGCCCCTATCCACCCCATTACCCAAATCCCTAGGAAAAGATGGATCCTCATTTGTGCCCCCCTAAACAAAACTCCCCATAAGAAAATGCTTTCTCATAGAATAAACAAAGCCAAAATCGTTTCAAAAAATTCTCTTTAAGCTCTTGAGCCTTATGCGTATTTCTCTCGCCACGCGAATATTGATTGGGTTCGCCGCCGTCCTCCTCGCTTCTAGCACAGTTTCTCTCGTCAGCATCCTCACAATTCGACAAAATCAAATAGAAGTCCAACTCCTCGGCGACGGCTATCTGCAATTGGCCAAAACCATCGCCGACGTCCAAACGCTTCACAACGCCTATGAGAAAGAAACCGCTCTCTTGGCGGAAGAAGGCGACTGGGCGCTTCAACAACAATGGGCGCGCCTCGCCCTCATGTATTTCCCCAGTACCATTCGCTTAAAACTGGATGAGGCCAAAACCAAAGCCCAAACCGCCCTCGCCTTCGCTCCCCTCTCCGAAAAAGCAGCCCTCGAAGACTTTGCTGCCCGCTTCGACGAGGCAAGCAAACGCTATGCCGCTTATGAGGACTATACGAAAAATACGCTGGGACGCATCGCTTCAGCTCAAGAGGACTTCAACCTCGAAGAGTCGTTTAACCAACTGCAAAAGCAAGAACTTGCCCTGCAAAATTATTTCCAATTCGTTCAAAACGCGCTCTCCAACCACATCCTCTCCCGCCTCTCCAAAGCCCAAAACAGAGAACAAAAAAACGGCATCCTCATCGTCGCCCTCTCCATCCTCTCCGTCCTTATTGGGCTTTTGGCCACCATCGTCTCCATTCGCCACCTGCGCCCCATCCGTACTTTGCATAGGGGTATTGCGGCCATACGCGAGGGGGACTATTCGGCTTTCCTCGGACTTAAAGGAGACGACGACATCGCTTTGCTCGCCCGCGAGTTTGATGCCATGGTTTTGGCCCTCAAAGAGCGCCAGTCCCTCCTCGAAAAACAACAATCCCAACTCCTTCAGGCCAAACAACTGGCCGCAGCAGGCCGTATCTCCGCCCAACTGGCACATGAAGTGCGCAACCCCCTCTCCTCCATCGGCCTCAACGCCGAGCTTCTCCTGGAGCAACTCAGCCAAGCACAATTCTCAACCCCCCAACAAAAAATAGAAACCGAAGAGCTCATTTCGGCCATCGTCCGTGAAGTGGATCGCGTCGCGGACATTACGGATGAATATTTGAAGCTCGCCAGGCTCCCCCCTCCCTCCCTACAACTGGAAGACATGAATGCCCTCACCCAGTCCATCCTCCACTTTCATGAAGAAGAGTTTAAAAATGCAAATATATGCATAGAAACAGCCCTCTTCCCCTTGCCCCTCTTTTGTAAAGTGGATGAGGCACAAATCCGCCAGGTGATTCTTAACCTCTTGAAAAATGCCAAAGAAGCCATGAGCGAGGGGGGGGTGCTGCACATATCTACGCGTCAGGAGGACGCTTTTGTCCATATTGGCTTTGCGGATTCCGGCAAAGGCATTGAGCAAAACATTCTGAGTGAAATTTTTAAGCCCTTTTTCACAACCAAAGAGGGGGGCTCGGGGCTTGGCCTGGCGCTTTCAACACAACTGCTGAGTATGCAAGGCGGCAGCCTTGAAGTCACAAAGACAGGGCCTGAAGGCACAGAGTTTGTGCTAAAGCTTCCGCGCGCGTGAATGTCCTCCATCAAAAAACCCTCCTCCCCAATGGGCTGACTCTGGTCTCCCTCCAAATGCCACACCTGCAGTCCGCACTGCTTTGCGTCTATGTGCGCGTCGGCTCCCGACATGAAACGGCCCAAAACAACGGCGTCAGCCACCTGCTGGAGCACCTCTTCTTCAGAGGAAGCAGCCGTTGCCCCAATACACGTCAAATGAATCTCGCCATAGAGTGGGTGGGCGGTAGCCTTAATGCGGTTAGCATGAGGGATTTCAGTTATTATTATACGGCATGCCACCCCAGTGGCCTGGAAAAAGCTTTGCGCATTCTGGGCAACATGCTTTCCGCCCCCAGGCTTCACAAACTCTCTGTTGAAAAACGCATCGTCCTCGAAGAAATGTTGGATGAAGTCGACGATAAGGGAGAGGACATTGACTTGGACAACTTGTCCAAAATGCAACTCTTCAATGGACACCCGTTGGCCTTTAAAATTGCGGGTACGCCCCAAAGCCTCCTCCATATTTCAAAAAAACAACTCATGGCACACTATGAGCGCCATTATGTGGCCGCCAACATGGTGCTGGGCGTCGCCTCGCCCCTGCCTTGCGACAAAGTGGCCCGCGCTGCAAAGAAGGCTTTCGCGCACCTCCCCAAAGGAGAGCGCGTCCGGGAAACCCCTCCCCCCGCCCCCCCTACGCTTGGGCCTAAGCTGCTTTATGTCCCCAGAGACGAATCCCAACTTTTGTTCCGCCTAAGCTTCCTCACCGTCCCTGAAAACCATGAGCACCACCTCCACCTCCACCTCCTTCAACATATTTTGGATGATGGACTCTCCTCCTGGCTCCCGTTTGAAGTCGTCGAAAAACGCGGACTGGCTTATTCCGTCGAAACCCTGCTTGAAGGTTTCTCGGACATAGGCATCTTCAATATTGACAGCGCTTCTACCCCCAACCACGCTCCACAGGTTGTGGAATGCATTCTCAAAACAGTGGCCAAACTCACACATTCCAAACTCGCTGTCGAAGAGTTGCGACGCGCCAAACGAAGAAAACAAATGCAACTTGAGTTTGCAAAAGACTGCCCCGGAGAACTTTTGAATCGACTGGCTGCAACGGAACTCTTTCATTGCCCCGAAAGTTTTGAAGCCCGTTTCGAACGCATTCGCAAAATTAAAACCCGAGAGCTTGTCCACCTGGCCAGAGAGCTCTTCTGCAAAGAAAACCTCCGGGCTGTTGCCGTTGGGCCCAAAAAAGCCCAGGCTGCATTTGCAAAAGCCGTCCGCCTCAATCCCCTTCCGCATAAGAAAGTTTAAGGCCAATAACCTCTGCTCTCATGAAACAACCCTAAACCTTTATCGCCTTAGTTTATATCGCTCATATATACTGGGGTAGCCCCACTCGTTTTCTGGGGTAGCTGGAAACCCTATTTTAACAATTTAAATGACCCCATATATTGTTTTAATTTCTATTAGAGTTTGCTCGAAGTGACAGCCAAAAAATAAAAACATTGAAAGGAAACTAAGAAAAAATGAAAAATATCGTTTTTATATGTTTATTTCTAGGAGGTTGCTGCATATCTGCATTCAACCCCCAATCTCAAATAAATGTTATGAATTTGAAAGATTCCCACCTTGCTTTTATTTCTGAATTCACAGAAAAAGAAAACAATATTTGGGAGTTGCAAAAATTTGAGACCCAAAAAGAGCTCGTCAACATGGATTTTCAAAAAGCTTTGGAACACTCCCAAACCATGTGTGACAAGCTGCGCACAAAGAATATTGAACTTCTCCGAGATACCTTCCAAGAAGACGAAAACAACATTCGCAAGAAAGACCGACTGTTGACTGAAATCGAAAGCAAAATATTGAGCAACTCAACAAGCCAAGCTTATGAAAGCGCTTTGGCGGCCGAATGTGCGAGAAACAATAAAATGGAAGGAATGTGCAAATGAGTATAAATAATTTATTGAATGAAATAAAGGATGAATCCTTAAATGAACTCAAGCTTGAGTTTGACTCTTTGCTTAAAACAGCCAAGACAGACAATGTGCAATATATCCAAAATGCTGCCCACCAGCTTGAAGAAGCCTTGGTTTATTTAGAAGAAGGCAAATTAAGCATAGAGGATGTAGAAACCTTGTTAAGAAAACAACTTATCCATGCACAAATTGAAGCCAACAAGTCTGCTATTGAAGTGCAGGCGCGCATTCAAAAAACGGCCTTACGCTTGTTAAGTTTAAGCTTAGTTTTTATTAAAGAAATTGGGAAAAGAATCCTCTAATTCAAGTTTTGTTTGGGGGAAGATTTTCAAATACGCCATCCCAATCTTCAGGGGGGGGGTGGAGTATCAGCTGTGCGGCTCTTTTGACATAGAGTGCACACACTTCGTCCTGTGTCTCTTCACTCAATTTTTCAAACAGCTCCTTGGCCAAGTCAAACCGTCGGCCATAATAAAAGCCCAGCGCCGCCTCATATCGGCCCAGC
This sequence comes from Cystobacterineae bacterium, assembly GCA_009781495.1. GTDB lineage: Bacteria > Myxococcota > Myxococcia > Myxococcales > Myxococcaceae > WRKR01. Next base: position 164,951 of record WQYA01000001.1, on the reverse strand, counting down.
CATTCCTTTTTTGCCGCCAAAGCGCTTCCCAGCAATTCGAATATGGCACATGGCTCACCCTTGCGAGGCCATCGAATGCGATCGAGTTCCCTAAACTGAAACTTCCCCTGCGCACGGTAGGCAACCAAGTCTGTGCAGAGGACATGGGCCCCATATTCAAAGGCGATGGACTCCAATTTTGCAGCCATCGCAATGGGCTCCCCAATCACCGTATAGGTTTGACGGTGGGCTGTTCCCATATTGCCAACCAAGGCTTCGCCCACATCTATCCCCGCACGAAAAACCAAGGGCGCGCCACACTGCTTTTCAAACTCAGGACGCTTTTTGTCAAACATCTCCAGCATTCTGCATGCGGCTTCACAGGCGGACAGGACCGGATCTTCCACAGGAATGGGCGCCCCCCAAAAAGCCACCATGCCCTCGCCGAGGTATTTGTCGGGCTGCCCATCGGTATCCAAAACAACCTGCGTCATGTCCGTCAAATATTCCTGCATCACCTTCATCAACACCGCCGGCGACACTTGGCTGACCAAGCGTGTAAAACCCTCAATGTCAGAGCAAAACCCGGCAACAAATTTTTTCTCCGGGCCCAAAAAAATGGAGCTGTGCTCAACCTGCTGGTGGCGTTTGGAGCGTCGCCGGCCCAAACTTCTTGAGCCCAGCGTGCGCAAAACAAACTCGCGAATGCTTTGTTCCAAACGCACAGCATAGCCCAATGTCGCCCAATAGCTTGAGAGGAATACCAAGCCTGGCGTTGCAACCGCCAGCCACAGTTGCTGCTGAAGAAACATGGTTCTCGCTGTCCAATATTCCAAACCCAGCGCAGCCAAACAGACGCCCAGGCTGAGCCACCCGCGAGGGTTCCGAATCCAATGCGAATAGGCAACCGCCAACAAACTTCCTGCAATTCCAAAAGCAAACGTCAACCCAATGTCGGAATGCAGGGGGTTGCGCGTTATCCCCTCTTGGCGAACAATGTTGGACAAAGCCTGCGCCGTTATGGCGGCAGTTCCCGCCCCCCCAACAGGCGTCTTGACAAGGTTCTTCTCTGTCACCTCCGAGAGCAAAAGAATTTTGGAAGCAAGCTCATTGTCATAGGGGTGCAAACTCTGAGCGCCGGCTTCGGCATTGGCCAAAATACGCCAGGCGGGAATATAGCGCTTGGCCGTCCCCCTCTCCGGGTGGGAAATACGCTCCGCATCCCAATGCAAATGGCTTTCTCCCGACGCGGCCATTGGAAAGGAATGATCGTCCAACCAAAGACAACCCTCCTGGTATTTCAGAGTCTTCACCCCCAAATAACGCATCGCTAAAACCAGTGCCGTAGAAGGCAATACCCAGTTCTCCCCCTCCGCATCTTTATATCTTACCAAATGCTGGACAGAGCGCACATGCTGCGCCTCGTCTGTCTCAAGCCCTTGAAAGCCAAAACGTACCCCGCGAATCAGAAAAGGCGTCAGCGGAATGTCCAAACGGCGAAGCTCTTTGAGTCGGCCAACATCCAAACCCTCTACACGTACAGCAGCCAGGCGCAAAAACAACCAGTGCGCGTCCCTTTCAAAGGCCCTGTCCTCCGCTTCCAAACGGCGCGTCTTCTCAAACCTCAGCCCAAGCTTTTGGAAAACGGCTTCTGCCTGCTCCAGGCTTTCACATCCCGCCCATAACTCCCAGCTTGTCTCTTTGGGAAATAAAAAAACCCCCATATTTTGTCTTAGTAAATTCCCTATGCCCCCCTCGCTTTCTTCCAGACTTTTAAAAGTCCCTACATAACTCAAAATGGGCCGCAAAGGCTTTTCGGGCAAAACCGAAAACACCGTGGAGCCCCCAAAACTCAAAAGGAAACCTTGAGGGTTGCTGCGCAAACTTCGGGCAAAAAAACCATCGTCATCCACGGCCCCTCCCTGCAAAGGGTAATTGCGGATGGACGCATTCGAAAGCAAAGGCTCAACCCAAACTTGAGAGGCGCCTTCCTGCAATGCCTGCAAGGCCACTTTCCCATAGTATTCCCTGGGCCAGGGTTGTACCGTTAGCAGGGGCTTTCCGCTCTCGCGCGCATTCGCCAACGTCTGCTCGTCTATGCCCGAAAGCACCACAAGCGGCGTGCGCTCTGAGCTGCGGCTGGCGGCTACAGAGAAAATATCAAAAAATCGAAGCTCCAGTCGCTCAAGCCCCTGGGCCAAACTGAATTGCAGCCAGGCCAATCCCCCCTCGGAACTCGGGGCTGCACGGGCATATAACAACAAACTCGCAAAACCGCTTATCCCCAATGCCCAGAGGAAGGCCACCACCAACTTTCGGAGAAAACGACCTCTCACGAGAATAAGCCACCTTGCATATTCGAGAAAAAACCATGCCCACTAAAACTCATTGGGCTTTAACTGTAACTCTATTCTCCCCTCACGCATCCACCTTAAAAAATGAGCTACTACCTTCTGCGCCTTCGCTATTTCCAATACTTCACAGGAGCGTGCATCTGCCATCGCTACCTGCTCTACCTCCATGACGATACCCTTCTGCTTCAATATCCATAAAATATCCCCCTCGCATAAAATGGGAATCTGCCCCTTCCAAGGAGCACTCAGCTTGGTTTTGTCGTTTAAAAAATCCCGAATAAGCGGCCACGGCGGAAAAACGGAAGGCGAAGACAGGGAGGACGTATAGAGAAGCTCATCTGCATCGCCTGCCTGCGAGACAGAATCATCAAAAAGAAACCCTTCACACGTGGGGACTTTGCCCGAAATCAGTCGGGACAAAAGGACAGAAGTCAATTCGTCTATGCGCTCAAATTGCAAAATACAGCGCCCTTTCCCCATGGAGTGAATGCTTAAATGCAGCTTGGGACGCACCACCGCCAGCGTCCTGTCTGCCCTGCGCACAATTTCCTGCTCAATTTCTTCAGAGGCTTGCTCAAAAAAACATCGCATTTGAGACTGGGCGCTTGCCCACTTCTGAGAAATCTCTTCCAAACGCTGATGAGAGATACCTATAAACGCTTCTATCGCAGGCCCAAAAATCCCCAACCCCTCTCCACGGCCCCCCTCACACCCCCCCTCTGCTTGAGAAGCTGCCCCTAAAATAAACTCGCCATATAACCGAAGCGCTGCGCTCCTTCGCGCATAACTTTGGGCAGTACTCGCATATTGAGAGCGCAAGGCCTCCCACGCCTGGTAGGCCGCTCCCACCGTCTCCGCCCGCCCCAACCACGAATGTACCAACCCAAACCCGTCTTCAACAGAAGGTGGAGCCAGCGCTCTCAATCCGAGCGCGTCTGCCTCATCCATTGGAATGCTGGGCCATTTCGAGATCGCTGTGCTCACAACAGTTGTCTCGTCCCAACCGGTTCTTCAAACTGCTGCGCAACTCAGGCCCTGAGCGCGGCGTCAACAATGCAACCAAACCCGCACCTACAATCAGGCCCGCACCAAACAATACCAGCCCCGGCAACATCTTCTCAGAGGTGCTGCGGCGTATCTCCAGGCCTATTCTTTCGAGCACATCATCCGCTTCCACGGCCTGCAACTTGTCTTTTATTTCTCTCCAACTCATAACTGCCTCCAAAACTTCAGTAGTATGTCCTCTTCGCCTATGGCGTCCTCTTCAGGGCTTCCTTCAAAACAACATCCGCTGCATTTAACAGTTTATCCTGCACGAAAGGAAGCATCGCCACTTTGAGGCCTAGGCCCAATAGCCTCACCGTCGTACGGCTCGTTAAACCCCCACCCAAAACATAGCCTGTACCCAAAGCTAAGGCCAACGAGGCATAGGGACGCTTCCTCACATGCTCAATGAAACCTTCCTTGCAACCAAACTCCGTATCGCTTTCTCTCTCTTCCATCATCTCGAAACCAACTTCCCAATGACAAAACCCACCAACAGGGCCCCTGTGAGACAGACAATGGGATTCTGCTTCACCCTCGTTTTCACTCTTTCGTTCAGCTCGCTCAAATTCTCCTTCACGCGCTCAAGCCTCTCTTCTAAATCCTTCGTTCCTTCTTCAGTCGACATTTGCATGCTCTGTCTCCAAGTCTCTCCTGTATAGCTCAGAAATTAGCCTCTCCTCCCCTGGTTCGACAATACCCCTAAAACAAATCCTATGCTTAATGCCCCTGCTACCCAAAGCCAAGGCCGGTTTTGTAGCCAGTTTTTGAAGTCCGTAACAGCACGAATGTCTTGCTCCAAAATACGCATGTCCTGCAGTACGCGCTCTCTGGCTTGCTCAAGGTTCTGCTTTATTTCCTGAGTCGTCATCTCCTGAGTCGTCAGGTTTGGAGGCTGCACTTTCACAGACAAATTCTCCTTCTTCAGGCGGCTTGGCGCCTTGAAAAAAAACTTGGCGCGTCACAAACAACTCCTTCAAACTCTCAGGCACAAATTCCAAGCGGCTTAGTCGCCGCCCAGCCCACCCTATGCCTAAACCTCCCAGCATAAAATTGAATAAACCTACCAGCAATAACGCTAACCATGTCGACATCACCAACTGCAACAGAAAAACCAAACTTATATTCACAAATACATAACCGAAAAGCAACGGCAGCAAACACAACAAAAGCCCAAAAAAACTCTTCAATACCGTCTGCAATTCGTCAGAAAGCTCCTTCTGAAACAACTTGAAATGTTGCTCCACAAGAAGACTGATGCTCTCCAACAAATTTCTCATGCTTTGTATGACTGCCATAACCAATTCATTTTAGCTGAAAGTCACACCAAAAGCGCGCCTTCTGTCTTAACGAAACCATTTTTTAAAGTCGTTTAACACTTCCGGGGAAAACGAGCCCGCCTTCACAAATAAAACCTCTCCCCGGCGACTTATCAATACATGCGTCGGCAACTCCTGTATCTGCCCTACCCACGTCCCCCCTTCCCTCAAATGCTCGCTCACCCCAACTATAGGAAAAGGTAACCCCGCCATTTCGGAATATACCTTCAACGTCTTTTCTCCCTCTAAGTCCATCCCCGCTAAAACAACAACCAACCCCTCCTCCGCATAACCCTCATGAAGCTTTTGAAGCACGGGAATTTCCAGAAGACATGGAAAACACCACGTCGCAAAAAAACTCAGCAGCACCACTTTGCCTTCCCAAGCCTCCAGAGAAACAACCTCTGCCCCCACCCAGGCAGGTTTGAGTTCCCTCGCCAATGCATAAACACGCTCAGGACTTCGCGGGTATGGGTGAGCGCAACCCAGCAGGCTCACCAGAATGCTGGTGGAGGCGACAATCCTTGCATAGCCCATAAATCTCCATCTTGTGCGAAAGAATAAAAAAGCCGTGCCGCCCGGCAACAGCCGCTTGCAAGGTTTCAATCTGTTTGTCTTCAAATTCAACAATGGAGCCACACCTCGTGCAAATGAGATGATCGTGGTGCTCCCCTGCTACTTCATAACGTGTGTGCCCACCCACAAAGTTGCGGGAGTGCACCAAACCACTCTGCGCAAGCAAACGCATGGTCCTATAGACGGTTGCGACGGATATGCGCGCATCCAACTTGCGTACTTTGGTGCACAACTCTTCTATGGAAACGTGGCCCTCTTCTTGAAAAAAGAGGGTCGCAATCAAATCTCTCTGGCGCGTGCGCTTGAGTCCACACGCCAGCAAATGCGCATTCAACTTCTCCACCTGCGCAGCTATTTTTATTGAAACCGCTGCTTCCATGCGTCGATTCCATCTTGAGATTCCGGGTCTCCCAAATCCACATCGCCATTGAGGTGAACCAAAGAGACGTGGGCTGTCTTCCTCACCAGAGAAGAAGCATCCTCCAGGGCCTTCACCAGGGCGGGCGCCAACTCCAACCCTTCAGGACGATAGCGCACCAATTCCGCAGCCAAAATCCGAATGCGCTCGTCCGGGTCCACCAACAGGCGCTCCATCTCATAGGTGGTTGAAGCGGCTAAAGAAACTCTGGGCTTGCTTATTTTGGGCACCCCCAAAAACAAAACCATCAAAAATGCAGCGGCAACACCTATGTGCATCAACGAACGTACAAGGGAACTTTGCCCCAAAAACGCTTTGAGTATGCTTTGTGCCGAGAGGAGAATGGCAAAAGACAAAAACAACCAGGGCGCGGCATTCTCCCAACTGGCCGGAAACCTCCCGGGGTTCCTCTGTACCCAAAGGACAAAAACCGCAGAAACCGCCAACAGCAAATAACTCGCTTGCGTCAGTAATTTCATGCCGCCTGAGGATGGTTTGAGCATAACAACAACACTTTAGCGGAATATGGCTAAAAACCCAAAAAGCTCTCCGCTGCTTATAGCCTCTTTGTGGAAACAATGTTGCGTTTTTATGCCTTTAGGAGAAGAGAGGCCCAAGGGAGAAGGCAAGCATTGACAGCCTTAAAAAACGACTTATACCGAGCAGGAAGATGGATAGAGCGCAAAAAATCTGGTCCCTGGGCAAAGCCAAACCCCTTGAACCCCCTAAACCCCGAGGGCGCTTCGTCCAACTGAGCCCCAGCAAAGAAAACCTGCGCGTCTTGCTCCAACCCACAGCCAAAGAGCGCCTCTTGCCTTTGCTCAAAGCTTCTCCCTCCCAAGAGCACTTGGCTGCCAAGCTTTCTGAGCAATTCCGCGGAGATGGCGAAAAACTCAGCTGGCAGGAAGTCGCTTCCATTTTGAGCCACCACGGCTTGTTGGCCGCCTTCGAAGAACAGGAACGCCATGCTTTGCGCAAAGCATTGCTCAAACACCGCTGCTCCTTGGACAGACTTTCCAAAGCTTGGAACAGCTCCCCCGATATGCTGAAAAAACACATCGCAAAACTCGGCCTTAAAGACGACTTCGCCCAACTTCGAAAACACTTCGCTACCCAAATATTGGACTCTAGAAATATCAACCAACAACTGCGTGTCCTGGCGCAGCCAGGCTATGTGCGCGATCTCGGCATTCAATCCTCCCTCCCAAAACAAGTCTCTCTCAGACTCAAATCCCTCATTGACAAGCTGCCCCCTGAATTGGATACCCCAGAGAAACAACTCGAAGAGCTGGTCCAAAACCACCGCCTGGACAAAAACCTGCTGCTCAAACTCGTTCTCCCCTTGAAACTCTTTGAGCCTCCTTTAACTCCCTAACCGTAAAAAATTTATGCCTATTTATGAATATCTCTGTGAAAGCTGCGGCGCCCATTTGAGCCTTCTTCAAAAAGTCGACGCGCCTGCCCCACCTGTCTGCGAAAACTGTCATACCCAAAACAGCTTGAAAAAATGTATCAGCATGTCCGCTTTCCACCTTAAAGGCGGAGGCTGGTATTCGGAACTCTATGCCTCAGCCTCTAAAACCCAGGGGGCTACCCAGGAAAATAAAAACGAAAATACTCCCCCCTCCCCGGCCTCCCCTACCCCCTCCCCTTGCGCTACATGCCCTGCAGCTTCAGGCAACTTAGGTTGCTCAGGCGCACCTAAATCGTGAAAAAAACCCTCCGCCTCCTGCTGCCCTTGGGGCTCGCGTGCGCATGCGCAAAAGCCCCTCCTATGTCCATCAGCATTTCAGAGCAGGGCAGACTCTCGCGCAGCCTGCAAAACCAACCCCGCTTTCTGCGCATCTCTTATTTCGTTACGCCCTTCTTTGATAACCCTGAACTACGGCTCCTCTCGCCTACCCACCCCTCCTGGCTACACTTGTTGGAGCATACGGACGGTAGCCCCGTCTCCCCGGGAGAGGTTGAAACGCTGCTGCCGGCAGGTACGCCTGTACGCATCCTCAATGTGGAATTCCCCAGCACTTGGGCCAAACGCCAGCGCGCACTCTATTCCCCTCGCTCGCAACCCTGGGTTTATGTCTCTATACCCTCCCTCCCCCAACCGCTCGTCCTTGTCCTGCGCAATACCCTGCGGAATGCCGACGCGTTTGAGGCGGAGCTCGGCCGCTATTTGACGCCCATCCACCCCATGCAAATGACCGAATTCTCCGTCGACGAGCAAACCGCTGTCCGCAGCAAAGAGGCCCTCATCGGCATCTCCGCCGCCGCACTCGAAATGGCCCTCGGCTATCCGGAAAACAAAACCTTCACCTTCGAGGGGGAGCAGAAAATAGAAACCTGGTATTGGAGCAACGGGAAAAAAAAGGTGGAGTTGAGAGGGGGGAAGGTCAGCTCCCTCCCTATGGCCAGCTCCCCCTCCCCCTAGGCCCCCCCCCACCGCCGCTTCTTCTTCTTCTTGCTCTTCTCCGCCGCCCTCGCCGCCCCCGGCTTCATAAGCTTCGCTAACTCCCCCATCATAACGGGCCAAAAGGCGCCCCCCCTGAGGGCTTCTACCAACTCCCTCTGGGTGCCTATGGGCTTCTCAAATAAGGTGGCCGCATAGCCAATTTCATCTAAACTGTTTCGTGCGTCGCTGCCCCCCACCCCTGGAAGGTGCATCTTCTTGGCCGCTTCCATGGCTTGCTCATTCGCTCCAAGGCTAACCGAAGGGTTATAAACCTCAATGGCACAAAGGCATTTCAGCGTGTGCAGGTGCTCACGGGCCGGATAGGGAAATTCTGCGTCAAAAGGACGCGCGGCAACAATGGCCGCCCCCAGGGACTTCAGCTTGGGCAGGCACTCCTCTACACTCCAGGGCCTCTCCCGGTTGCTTCCCCACATTTGTACCGGTTCGGGCGCCAAAAGCGGATTTTCAAAAAAACAAATGTATTGGCCTTTGTCTGTGTCCAGCTCCATTCCAACAAAAACTTTTATTTTCGAGCGCTTCCCCAAATCCAACAGCTCTTCGCAGCCGTCCTGGGTGTTTTTTTCTGTGAAGGCAACCCCATCCAATCCGTGCAACTCGGCACGAGCCAACACCTCTTTGGGGTCCAAGGAACAACCACATGTCAGATAGGAATGGGCATGGAGATCAATCAGCATAAAAAAACCTTTAGCATGTTTTGACAATCTACGGCAGTCCTGTCATAAAGCATTCATGTTCACGGGCGTGAAGGTTTTTTCTGCCACCAAGGCGAAAGAACGAGAAGAGTTGGGAGGCAATGTCTCCCGTTGGATAAAAAGTAATCCTGATCTACAAATTGTCGACCGGGAGGTACGTCAGTCAAGCGACAATGAGTTCCATTGTTTCTCGCTGATTCTCTTTTATAAAAAACGCGAATCTTCATAATACGCTGCCAAGCTTTGCCTGCCCATAGGGCGGCCTGTTTGCTCAGGTGGCGTTGTTTTCGTTAACGGTTGTCCGTTCGGGTGGTGGGTTTGTTTGCCAATGGGGAGGATTTGGCCACATTCCTTTGCCCATGTGCTAGTTTTGCCCGTCAACCTGACAGAAGGAGCCTAAGCCATGCTTGAAAGTCTGTGTCGGCTGCGTCATACGAATCCGCACTCTTTTTTAGGTCGCCATGTTGAGCCTTCGGGGGTTTGGTTTCGTGCGTGGCGGCCGGATGCGCAGGCCATGGAGCTTGTTGTCGACGCACAACATGTGCCCATGCAGGCCGTGGCGCATGGCTTGTTTGAATGTTGCTTCCCAACAAATTCTGCCCCCGGCCACTATCGCTTTAAAATCCATCGACACAATGGACAGGAGCTTGTCATTGAAGACCCCTATCGCTTCCTCCCTAGCTGGGGAGAGGTGGACTTGCACCTCTTCGGAGAGGGCTCCCACCAACAACTCTGGAAAAAAATGGGGGCCCATTTCCTCCATGACTTCTTCGGCACAAGCGGCGTGGCCTTCTCCGTTTGGGCGCCCAATGCGGAGGGCGTCTCCGTCATCGGCGACTTCAATGAATGGGATACCCGCATTCACCCCATGCGAAGCTTGGGCGTTTCCGGAATTTGGGAGTTGTTTATTCCCGGAATAACACCCGGCACCAAATATAAATTCCAACTCCAACTCCCGGGGGGGGCTACCCACGCTAAGGCGGACCCCTTCGCCTTCCAATTTGAACTCCCCCCTAAAACCGCCTCCATCGTCACCCAAAGCCACTATGTCTGGGGAGATGAGGCCTGGCGCAGTACGCTGGCCCAACAGTTACGCTCGGACAAACCCCTCTCGGTTTATGAAGTCCACTTGTCCTCGTGGCGCAAAATCCCCGAAGAGTCCAACCGCTCCCTCACTTGCCGAGAAGCTGCCCACGCTTTGGCTGAATATGTCAAAGGCCTCGGGTTTACGCATGTGGAGTTGATGCCGGTGACGGAGCACCCTTTCAGCGGAAGCTGGGGCTATCAAGTCAGCGGCTATTTCGCCCCCACTTCGCGCTTCGGTAGCCCGGATGATTTTCGCTTCTTCGTCGATACCCTGCACCAAAACGGCATCGGCGTTATTGTGGACTGGGTCCCCGCGCATTTTCCCAGAGATCAATTCGCACTCGCTTATTTTGACGGCACCGCCCTCTATGAGCATGCAGATCCACGGCGCGGCCTGCACCCCGACTGGGGCACCGCCATTTTCAACTATGGCCGCCACGAAGTCCGTAACTTCTTGCTCTCCAGCGCCCTCTATTGGATTGAAGAATTCCATATTGATGGGTTCCGCGTCGACGCCGTCGCTTCCATGCTCTATTTGGACTATAGCCGTAACTTCGGCGAGTGGACGCCCAATACCTATGGCGGACGCGAAAACCTGGAGGCCATCGACTTCCTAAAAAACCTTAACGAAACCATTCAAGCCCGCCACCCCGGTACCCTCGTCATGGCCGAAGAGTCCACCGCCTGGCCTCAAGTCAGCCGCCCTACTTCCGTAGGGGGACTTGGGTTTACGCATAAGTGGAATATGGGGTGGATGCATGACAACCTTAAATTCTTCCAGCGAAACCCCGTACACCGCAGCTTCCACCATCATGAGCTGACCTTCGGCCTCCTCTATGCCTTCAGCGAAAACTTCGTCCTCCCCCTCTCCCACGACGAAGTCGTCCACGGCAAAGGCTCCCTCATCTCCCGTATGCCCGGCGACTTGTGGCAACAGTTTGCCAACCTTCGGACACTCTATGCTTGGATGTGGGCCCACCCCGGAAAAAAATTGCTCTTCATGGGCGGCGAGTTTGCCCAATTCGCCGAGTGGAACCATGAGCAAAGCCTGGATTGGCACTTGCTCGAATATAAGGGCCATAAGGAACTTCCTCACCTCATTCAAGAGCTCAACCGCCTCTATCGCGAAGAGCCCGCCCTCCACCAAAGAGACTTCCGCTCCGACGGCTTCTGCTGGCTTCAGGCCAATGCCGCAGACGTCAACGTCTATGCCTTCTTCAGAAGGGGCGACATCGGCCGCGAAGTCCTCTGCGTCGCCAACCTCTCCCCCGTCGTCCGAGAAAATTATCGCATCGGCTGCCCCACCCTCGGACGCTTCCACGAAATCCTCAATACCGACTGGACTGCCTTCGGCGGCTCCGGCGTCTCTAATACACCCCAAGACGCAGCCCCTATCCCCTGGGATGGGCAAATGGCCTCCCTCACCCTTAGCCTCCCCCCTCTCGGCGTCGTCTATTTAGCCCGCCATTAGGCTCCTGCCCTTCGCCGCAACCTTGGAGGCCAACGCTTTGAAGACAGAGCGTACGTCCAGCTGCGGCGTCTTCATAAACAACTGCACCAGCTTCGCTGTGCGCTCCGCTAAAACAGCCATGTTCGCAAGCCGCTCCAACTTCTCCTTCGAAGCACCCCCAGAAACCAAAGCCATGGACTTGGCTTTCTCAAAGTCGGTACATACGCGCCGAATGAGGATGTATTCGCGCTCCTCTAAAACCCTACGCGCCATCTTCACAACGTCGGTCTCCGCCCTGTAGCGCCAGGCAATTTCTCCCTTCTCCCGTACCCGAATCACCACTTTCCAATGCTCTAAATCCCTCAGCAACATGGATATGCCCCCCTTCGAAAGCCCTAGGGCTTCCCTAATCTCTGCCGCGGATAAAGGCTGGTTATATAAATAGAGAAGGGCCCATAGGCACCCTAGGTTTCGCTTAAATCCCCAAAACTCTATGACGTCCCCTACGGCATCTACGGCAACACCCTCCCACTCCTCTAAACATATGCTTGCCCCCTTCTTCGCCCGCCTCATGCGGCCCCCCGCTTGGGCACCATGTTCTTCGCAAACTGCCTCGTCCATAAAATCAGTTGCGCTCCACTGGGCGTTTGCGCATAGCCCCCCAACAATTTGAGGGCAGCCTCCATCTCCCGCTCCATCAGCTCCATGGCCTCATCCAATACCCCGGAGCACATCACCGCCAAACCCAACTCGCGCGTGCGCTCCCGCGTCACCGTCGGAAAACCCCACGCCTCCTTAAAACGCTTCATGACAGAGGGGTTCCTCTGCGCCGCCAACAAAACCAAAAGCGAAGGCGTCTTGGACTGAATGTCCGCAAATTGAGGCTTGCCCTCATCTACCCCCGTAATGTCTTTCACGTCATCCGCCATCTGAAACACTACCCCCAACTTGCGGCCAAATGCATCCAACTGCGCCTCCGCAGCAGGGTTGTTTGCCAAAATGGATGCCGCCGCCCCACACCAACCAAATAAAGCCCCCGTCTTCCCCTCGGCTATACGCAAAAGCTGCTCAATGGACAGCAGCAAATTCCCCCGCGCCTCAACCTCCGCTATGGCCGCATGCGTCATCTCCGCTACTACCCGCAATGCCGTTTGCGTTAGCCTATTGTGGATATGCGTTAGCTTTAACGCTGCCCCTGATAACATTAAATCCCCACCCATTACCGCTACAATATTCCCCCACCGCGCATTCACCGTGGGCAGAGCACGGCGAAACATGCCGTTGTCCACCACATCATCATGCAACAAACTCGCATTGTGGATGAACTCCGCAGCCACGGCTACCTCAACAAGCCGCTCGTCTTCTTCAACGCCCAGCATGTCGCTGAACAGGTGCACCAAAATGGGCCGCACATGCTTGCCGCGTACAGCAAAAAAATCATTCAAGGCATCCACGAGCGTTCCGTTGCCTGCCCCCATCTCCGAGTCGCCTAACCAGGCATGAGACGAACTCTCAACACGCTCTAAAAAATCCTTAAACAACAAGTCGGGAGTCATGCTGTCGATATAGTTCATGTCGCCTTGAACTGCATGCAGAATATGCACAACTATTCGGCGCGCATGGCTTCTATGGGGTTTAAACGTGAAGCCCTTAGGGCAGGATAAAAACCAAAGGTGATACCCACCACAATACTGGTCCCTAGGGCTAAACCTATAGCCCACAGAGGTACTTGGCTCGGAAAGGCCCCTACCCATCCAATCAACCCGGAAACCCCTAGGCCTATCCCAAAACCTAAGAGCGCCCCCAACAGAGACAAAACGGTGGCTTCACTCGCAAATTGAAATAAAATCCGCCCCTTGCGGGCACCCAGCGCTCTGCGTAGGCCGATTTCTCGGGTTCGCTCCGTGACGGCTACCAACATAATGTTGAGGATGCCTATCCCCCCAACCAACAGTGATAAGGCAGAAACCGCAAAGGTTGAAATCGCCACAACAAAGCTGAGCTCCTTCAGCTGCCTCGTCATGGATTCATAAGTCCCAATAAAAAAATTTTCCTCATCTTCTGTCTTAATGTTCCGCCTCTGCCACATTAGACGTTTTACTTCGTCTTGAGCACGCTCAAAACTTTCTGAACTTTTGGCTTTCACATGGAGGATAATCGGCTGGCGCAAACCATAGGAGCTGAGAAAGGCAGGCATGGGCACCATGGCGCCATTGTCCAAATTCACCATCCCCATCCATTTGCCACGTCTCGCCAAGGTGCCTATAACGGTATAGGGACGCTCCCGTATCCTCACTTTTTGGCCAATCGGGTTTATAAGCGGAAATAAACTGTCCACCACATCCGCTGCCAATACCACCACGCGCGCCCCCTCTAACTCCTCTACCTCACTGAAAAACCTCCCCAACGCTATCTGAAAACCCCCCGTGTCTATATAGTCCGCCGTGGCTCCTGTCAGCCTGACACTGGCGCTGGTTTGGCTGTGCGTTGTTTTGAGCCGTATCCCTCTCGCATCCGCATAGGCGGCAACAAACTCAACCGAAGGACAATGGCTTAAAATGGCACGCCGGTCCTCCATGCTCAGGTTCGGAGCCTTGAGAATTTTGTCCCACATTTTTGGATCGTAACTGAAGGATATCCCCATGGGCCATTTGGAAACACTGAAAACGTCGGCCCCCATCATCGAAAAATCCTTCTCCACTTTCCCGGATAAGCCTTCAAATAAACCCATCGTCACAATGATGGTTATTGTCCCAATAACAATCCCCAACAGCGTAATGAGTGTGCGAAGAGGGTTGGAAACAAAACTGTTCCACACCAGTTTGAAGTTGTCGAAAAATACCTGAATCACTCGTGCCTCAAGGCAATAATTGGGTTTAAATTGGCCGCCCTTAACGCCGGTAAAATGCCAAAAAATAAACCTACCAGTGCAGCAAAACCGACCCCACCTAATACCGTCAAGGGATGAACAACTGCCGGCAACGGTGTCGTCCAACTGACAATTTTAGCTGCTAAAAGCCCAACGCCTGTGCCAATGGCGCCACCCAACATGGAAACCGCAACGGCCTCCAGTATGAATTGAGCCACAATGACCGAACGCCTCGCCCCTAAAGCACGACGTACACCAATTTCACGCGTCCGCTCTCGCACGGAAACCAGCATAATATTCATAATGCCTATGCCGCCTACCGAAAGTGTAATGAGCCCAACACCCACAGCGACGCCAAACAAAGCCCCCGTCACACTCTTGTAGATGGACTTCATGCTGTCAATCCGGTTGATGCTGAAGTCGTTGGGCTGCCCAGGGCCAAGCTGTCTGGCTCTGCGCACAACCCCCTCCAATTCTTCTTCAAGGAGCGCTTGTTCTGCCGAAGCAGGAAGCACCACACCAATGGCGCTCTCTCCGGATTCCATCCAAAACGCTTTATAGGTATTCATGGGGACAATGGCTTGGTTGTCCAGGCTGACACCCAAAAGCTTCCCCTTGGGTTTAAACGTGCCCACCACAACAAAAGGTATGCCGGCGATGCGAATGCTTGCACCCAAAGGGGACGTGTTTTTGAAAAAAGCATCGACCAAATCCCTACCTATCACCACCACCTTCCTTTGAGTTTCTAAATCCTCCTGCGTCAAAAACCTGCCTTCAGCCAACTCTTCATAGACGATGGAGAGATAGTTGGGTGTTACGCCATAAATACTGACAAGGAATAACTCCTTATCCAAAAATTGGATGTTCTTCGGAGCACTGTAAAGAGGCTCCACATGCTCAGCAAAAGTCGCCAAGCGCTGAACCACCTTTGCTTGCTCTAAAGTAAACTGCCTTCTGTTGCGGTATAACGCCAAATCATCCATGGGCACCATCGGCATTCTCTGTACAAAAAGCACGTTCGAGCTGAAGGAAGAGAGCGACTTTTCAAAAGCAACATTCATCCCCTGAATAATGCCTACAATGGCCAATAAGGTGGCTACCCCTACCCCTACGCCTAAAATGGTTAGAAAGCTGCGAAGCCGATGCCTCAGCAAAGTCCTCATCGCTATTTTCCCGCACTCAAAAAAGTGGAGGCGGAAACTCATCTCCTCTCCTCCTCCACCGCTGAAGAAACCTCCATAAACGCCACTTGAGAGCCAAGCCCATCGGCACAAACACGCCCATCCAAGAGACGAATGGCCCGAGGACAACGCGCCGCAAGTTTGGGTTCGTGCGTTACCAACACCAGCGTATGCCCCAAACGGTGGAGCTCTTCAAACAGCCGAAAAATGTCTTCTCCTGTGGCTGTGTCCAAGTTCCCTGTGGGCTCATCCGCGAGCAACAACGAAGGCTCTGTTACCAAGGCGCGTGCAATCGCTACACGTTGCCTTTGGCCTCCTGAAAGCTCTGTGGGTTTGTGGTGAATGCGGTCTGCCAATTGTACCCTCTCCAAGGCCTGCAATGCACGCCGCCTCCGTTCCTTGGAGCGGAGGCCTCGGTAAATCAGCGGAAGCTCCACATTCGCCAAAGCGGTTTCGCGAGGCAACAGTTGAAAATTCTGAAATATAAACCCAATCTCCCTGTTGCGAATGTCGGCAAGCTCGTCGTCTTGCATTTTGGAAACGTCTTTGCCGTTTAAAAAATAGGAGCCTCCCGTAGGCGTATCCAAACAACCCAATAAATTCATTAAAGTGCTTTTGCCGGAACCGGACTGGCCTATCACAGCCAGCCATTCCCCCTTCTCCATTTGTAGGCTAACATCCTCTAAGGCGTGTACTGTTTCTTCGCCTACAACATAGTGACGGGATATTTTTTGAAGGGAAATAAACGTCATGGACTTAGCCCCATAGGCTTAGGTGAAGACTTCCCTGGAGTCTTCTTGTCTTGCTCTCTGTCTTTTATGAGGTCCCCTTCCTTCAACTCCTTCGACAACAGTCGATAGGGGCCTTCCACCACACGCATCCCTTCTTGAGCCCCTTCGACAAGCTCCATTTCCGTTTCGGAAGCAATGCCCGTGCGCACGCGAAGGGGCCTCACCCTCATGTCTTCACCCACCACAAACACCACCTTGGCAAATGCGGATGAAGCACGAGAAGCCGCGTCTTCAGACACCCCAGCAGCATCCAACATCCCCTCTGGACGAACCGTCACAGCCTGGATGGGCACAACCCATGCCGACGCTTTGTGTTCCGCATCAATTTTTACCTCCGCACTCATGCCTGTCAATCCACCCTCGGGTTTGTTCAAAATGCCTATGCGCACGGGGAAACCAATGGTCTCGTTGTCTGTGCCTTCATTGCGAATCAGCGCTTTTTGCGCCACTTCAAGCACTTGGCCTTCATAAACCCTATCCTCCAGAGCATCGACGGTAATGCTGGCTTTTTGCCCCGGCTTGACAAAAACAACCTCTCGCTCGGCCACTTCAATCTTCACTTCCATGGAAGACAAAGTCGCAATGGTCATCACCACATCCTCTGACAAGTCTGAACCACGGACGCGCTCGCCTACTTCGCGAGACAGTTGAATAACGGTTCCGTCAATAGGAGAATAGAGGGTTGTCCGAGCAAAATCCGTCTGCGCTTCTTCCAAAGCAGCCAGCGATTGGCTGATTCGGCCTCTGGAAGCTTCAAATCGCGCTTGGGCACTGTCTTTCTCTGCCAAAATTTTTTCGTATTCGGCTTTGGAAGACAACCCCTTTTCAAACAAAGCCTGGGTGCGCGCCAGCTCTGCTTGTGTGCGCTCCAATTCAACTTTGGCCGCATCATGTTCTGACTTCGTCGTCCTCCATGCCGCAGTCGTCTGTTTGACCAAAGCATCATAACGGCGCGGATCAATCTTCCCGAGCACCTGTCCTTTTTTGACCAAATCGCCAGCTTTGACATTCAAAGAGATCAAATCGCCGCTGATGCTTGAGGACAATTTGACCGCAACGCTGGGCTCCAGTTTTCCTGTTCCAACCACCGTTCGCGTAATGGGCCCCCGTTTGACGGTTACAAGTTGTGCCGAAACAGCCACAGGCGCTTTTTCCCCCAAGGCCTTCCAAGTTGAAACCCCCACAAATCCAACAATGAGAATGAGAATAACCCGTTTCCACCACTTCATCGAAGTTTCTCCAAAGAGCCGCCTATAACACGCTCCAATAAAACCCACGCAATCTCTAAGTCTATACGGTTCTGCTGCTCTGTCAGCTCTGTCTCCAACAGCCGAAGCTGTGCATCGCGTATCTCCAGAGAGGAGCCCTGGCCTGCAACAAAACGCTCGCTGCTCAGCGCCAAGCCTTCTTCTGATTTTTGCCGGTTTTGCTTGGCCAGTTTTAAAACTTCGCGTTGCACCGCAAGGAGGACCAGCGCTTGCTGAACATCTCCAGAAAGCTGAATCTCCGCTTGCTGCAAATCCTTCTGGACGCGCGTTTGCTCAATGCTTGCCAACGCCTTGTCCGAAGCCGTGGCAAAACCGTCAAACAGTGTCCAACGAAGGTTGAACATCCCCAGCAACACATTTTGTTTTTTCCAATCCGAGACAAAAGACTTCAGCTCTGTGCTGTCCCGCTGGTATTGCAAAGACAAAAAAATGCTCGGCCAATAGCCTGCCGACGCAAGGGATATGGCAGAGGACGCAGCCTCCAGTCGCTTGGACAAGGCAAAAAACAAAGGCCGTCGGTTTTGAGCTATGTCCAAAACTTCTTCAAAAACCAGCACCGCTTCGTCCGTTGAATGCGTTGAATTCAACGCGTGTTCAGCTCGAATGTCCGCATAGGGACGCGCCAACCATTGAAGCAAATCTACTTGAGCTTTTGTAATGGCTTGGCGCTGCAAAACCACACGAATGGTATCGCTGCCTAAGTTGATTTCTGCGTTCAGCCAGTCCAGCTTCGGCGCACGCCCTGCTTCAAAAAGCGCCTTGGCCCTCTCCAACTGCTCCACGGAACGCTGCTGCGCATTCTCTAATACTTCCAAGGCGATTTGCGTTTTCAACAACTCGAAAAAACGCCGCGCCCCCTCAGCCTCTGAAACCAAACGCTGCTCCGCTAACTCACCCTCCGCCGCCTCCTTTAAAAAACCCGCCTTCGCTATCTGCTTCCACCAGCGGCCCCCATCATAAATCAATTGCTGCAACTGAAACCGCAAACCCAATTGAGTCTGGTTGTAGGGCGCTACGTCAAAAAATTCTTTGGAAATTTGTGGGAAAGCATAACGCTGAGAACCTGCCCAAGTCTGACTCGCCGAAAGCTCTGCCGAAAGTTGTGGAAAAATAGATGAGCGCGCTTGCCGGGCACTTTCATGCGAGGATGCCAATGCCAACTCCGCTTTCAACGCATCCAAATTGTCGCGGGCAGCTTGCCGCACTTCTTCAAGTGTAATGGGCGTCGAGTGCAGCAGGGCTAAAACCAAAAACGTCCACATCTCTCTCTCCTAGGCCGCGGGAAGGGCAGCAGGAACCATCACCAGAGCAAAGGCGGCATAGTGGGCGTAGAGCCCCAAACTCCACAATATCCCCTTCCAAGGCTTCATTTGAGTTGCCGCCGCAAAACCCAAACCTAAACTTATTGCTGCCCATAGGGCATAGCCGTCTAAAGCGGATAATAAGGGTAGCCAGGCAGAAACATCTCCCGCCCACCCACTTAGAGAAGTCGCTATGAGCTTGTCGGCTTGCTCTGGATAAATAACAAAACGGTTGAGCGCTATAATACCCCGGGCAATATCTCTAATGGCCAAAGGCAACAACCCTCCCACCGCAGCACAAAAACACGCCTTTAACGCAGTGGGTTTGTCCAGCAACCACGCCAATATCTTCAAAACAAAGGCAATGCCCAAGGCGCTGAGGGCCGGCCAAAACAGGCCTTTGAATACGGCCAATACCCAAACAACGCGCTGGGCTTGCTCAATGGCGGCTTGAAGCTCGCTCTCCGTCGCCTGGGCCGTAGCCAAGGCCACATCCATACGCGCAATGGTTTGAGGCGCCAAATCCAAACGCCAGGCCAAACACAACTGCGCAAAACAACAAGCCAGCGTAGAAAAAATCAGCGGGGCCCAATAGCGGCGGGCCGCAACCAGCTTGGGCAACCCATCCATCGGGGTGAAAAGAGAAGAAAAAAGCAATCGCATGGCTTTCCTGACGGAAGTCCTTCTTCACCTACAATGAATCTTGAGTGGCCTGAAAGCCTTTTATTTTCATGGATTCAAATAAAATTTCCGCACCCGCTTCAGGTATGTAGCGTTTTTTTTGCCGATTGCTTAAATCGGTTGTAGAGGTGGCAATGCACACCTTCCCTTCCGCAATACTGGAGATGGCTTGACATGGTGGACAGCAGTGACTTCGCACAAGTCCTGACAGAGGCCGAGGACATTGCACGCAGCGTCAGGCAACCTCTGACGACAGCGCATATCCTCTTCGCTATGTTTACGGTTGAAAACCGCGCGGCCCTCCTCCTCAAAGAAAAAGGCGTCGACGAGGACGCGCTGCTGGAGTTGCTCAAACAGGCCCCCCAGGAACAAGAGGGGTTGGTGCGCGAGCTCAAAGAGAAAGCTCGCGAAATCGCCAACGGTTGCGGGTGTGTCGAGACCGATACCCTGCATGCGCTCATCGCCGCTACACGTGTGCGCTGCTTGGCGCAGGACTTGTTGTTTGGGACAGGCTTGGACTTAACAGGGCTACGCAATAAGGCCCTCTCCTATTATTTAAGTGGACGTATGCCCAGACGTCTTATGCTCTCTAGAGAGTTAGGCGCTACCACTACCCTGGCCCCACAAAAGGTTGATAGCCCCCGCCCCCTCGGCGCCCCCCCTCGCCCCCAAATACCCCTGCCCCTGCTGAGGCCTACTACCGGCGAGCATAACCCTCTGCCTCTGTCTACCCGGGAGTTGTTTGAGGCAACACCGACGCCCCTGCCCCCACCCCAGGCTGTACCCGCTCCGCTACCCCCCCAGGCTTCCCCCCTTAAACAACCCCCTCCCCCTTCCTCGATCCCCCTCACTTCGCTTAAACCTACGGCTGCCCCTAAAACCAGGGAGCCTGAATTTGCCCTCTCCCCTCAACACTTCCCCCTGCTGTGCAACATCGGCAAAAACCTCAGCGCCCTGGCCAAAGAGGGCAAGTTGGACCCCGTTATCGGCCGCGCTAAGGAAATAGATGAGGTGATTGATATTCTGGGTAAACGCCGTACCAATAACCCTTGCCTCGTCGGGGAGCCCGGCGTCGGGAAAACGGCCATCGCCGAGGGTGTCGCCCAACAACTGCTGCGCCTTTCGGGCCCCCTGTCCTCACGTGTCCTCGTCCAGGTGGATGTGGCTTCCATGGTGGCCGGTACTCAGCTGCGCGGCTCCTTCTCCGAAAGACTCAATGCCCTCAAGGACGAAGTCAAACGCGCACAGGGCCGCGTCATTGTCTTCGTCGACGAAATCCATATGCTGATTGGCGCAGGCGCCAGCGGGGACGGCCCCCAGGACGCCGCCAATGAGTTGAAAACCGCTCTGGCTCGCGGCGAATTTCCGTGCATCGGGGCTACCACCCATGACGAATACCGCCAGCATATTGCGCAGGACTCGGCTTTGGAGCGGCGGTTTACACGGGTATGGGTGAATGAGCCTTCTGTACAGGATACGCTTTATATCCTTAGCGGGTTAATCCACCGCTATGAGGAACACCACCATACCCGCTTCCCCCCTGAAACCCTTAAGGCTGCCGTCACCCTCTCCTCTAAATATATTCCGGATAGACGCCTCCCCGATAAAGCCATCTCCGTCCTCGACTTGGCCGGCTCTCGTTGCAGAAGGGCCGGCAAAGAAACCGTGGAGCCGGATGACATTGCCCGCGTCGTCGCACAACTGGCTTCCCTGCCGGAAGAGCGCTTGCTCACCGCAGAAACCGCCCACCTGCTCCACCTGGAGGAAAACCTCAAAGCACGTATTGTCGGCCACGAGGACAGCATTGCGCGCATCGCCTCCGTCATACGCCGAAACTATGCGGGCTTCTCAAGCCGCCGCCCCATGGGCTCCTTCTTGTTGCTCGGCCCTACGGGCGTGGGCAAAACAGAGTTTGCGCGCGTGCTGGCCCAAGTCCTCTTCGGCAACGCAGACGCGCTCATTCAACTGGACATGAGCGAGTCCTCGGAAAGCCACGGCATCAGCCGCCTCATCGGCGCACCCGCAGGTTATGTAGGCTATGGCGACGGGGGACAACTGACGGAGCCTGTGCGCAAACGGCCCTCCAGCGTCGTCGTCTTGGACGAAATTGAAAAAGCCCACAAAGACGTCCTCATGTTGCTTCTGCAAATTTTGGAGGAGGGCCGCCTTACCGACGGAAGGGGGAGGCATGTGGACTTCTCCAATACCGTCCTATTGATGACCAGCAATTTGGGCGCCGAAGCCTTCGCCCCTAAAACCCGAAACCTCGGGTTTGGAGCTGCCCCCTCCCCTGCCCTACCCCATGAAGAAGTTTTGAGAAAAACCAAAGAGGCCCTGCCACTGGAATTGTGGAACCGCATTGACGAGCGCTGCGTCTTCTTGCCCCTCTCCCATATGCAAATAACCCAAATCGCTAAGCTGCTCCTCCAACAAAGCAGCGAGCGCCTTCTCCAAGAGCGCGGCATCGCCTTTGAAGCGGCTGAAGACGTTGTGGAATACCTTTTGAGCAACGGGGGGTTTGACTCAAGCCTCGGCGCACGCCCCCTGCGACAAACCATTCAACGCCTCATTGAAGGCCCCATGGCAGAGCATATTCTCACAGGCCAATTCCAAAGCGGGGACCATGTCCTCCTTCAAATGAAAGCCGGCCAGCTTGAGTTTTCTTGCTAGGGGGCCCTAAGCTGAGTGCTCTGTTGGGTTTCTACCCCCCTCCCCCACGCGCCCTAATCCCCTGCCCCCCCCTAGGGGAGGACTCTATTCCTGAGGGCCCTCAAACCCTAAAATGACAACAGCTGTGCCCAGCGTCCTCAAACAGCATTTATAAAATCCAATAAATATGCTATATATATCCACTGTTGGATGTTCTTAGGGATTTGAGCAGTTTTTTGAAGGGAAGAACATTGATGTGGGCGCGGAAGATATTCGGTTTAAGTTTGTTTTTGGTTTTGGGGGCGGCTTGCGACGATTATGAAGACGAGGACGCTTATGCTCGGTCGCTGGTCTTGCTTGAAAATGCTACGTGCAAAATTGAAACAGGTTTGGGGAAAGAGATCGATCGCCTGGCATGCTTGTCACCCACCTTGCGAGAGGATTTGAAGCGGCTCGAAGAAGACGACTGGACCATTGGATATGGGGAGGAAGGCGGGGGCACTTATGTCATCCTTTCAAGAAAGCTCATCGTTTTTGATCCTGACTATCGGAATTCCACGAATTATATCGTCTATGGTTTGGCGCATGAGGCGGGGCATGCCAAAGGCACCTATCCCGTTGACTGTAGCTCGAAGAATGCCTTTGTCGCCAAACTGCTTGCCGACGAAGGCGTCGCCACCCTGAATGCCATCAAAGTCCAGCGCGAAATTCTAAAAAATGACGGTGAGGATATTGCCGCGTGGGTAACGAATATGGCCAAATATGATGCCATTTATGATCAATACCTTCGTGACGGGAATGCGGCTAAAGCCCATAAAGAGATAGGTGACATTATGGCAGTAGAAGAGAGATGCTCTGGGACAAACCAACCCTACATCGACTGTTATGGAGATCAGTACCCCAAAGTCTGTGGGCGCTAAAGGGAGAGGAAGGAAAGAGGAGACAGATGACAGAAATTCAAGATACCCATTCTAAAACAACCCTCACAAAAAGGGCCGGCGCCAGAGGCTGCTTTGTATGCCTGGCCGTTGTGTTGCTGGCCATGCCCGGGCTTTCCCATGCAGACGAGAAAGCGACAACAACGCCAACAAACATGAGTTTGTGGCAAGCCATTGACACGCTTTCGCAACAAATTCCATTCTCCAAACAGAAAGTCGAAACAGCGCTGGCCACACCCTTGAGCGAAGTCGACAACAACTCTAACAAGCTGTTTCGCTTTTTTAAGAGTCCGCCCATCCGCCTGGCCGAGGGCATTGTCATTTCGAATGTGGATTTGCGAATAAAACGCGAAGGCAGCCACCCGGGATTTTTGGTGTTGGAGATGGACGGCGCTTGCCTCACCCTTGAGCAAATACGCGAGCGATACAGTGAGCTTCAAATAACCCAGCTTCCCCGCGGGCGCTCCCTTGAAGAAGAAACCAGCCACTCCCAACTTTTGCCCTGGGGAAAACTGTCTTTCGGCTTCAAAGAGAAAAACCCAAAATGCCTCGCCTCCATCGCCTTTGAGCCGAAAAAATAATAGAATGTTTTGGTTTTATGAAAACAAAGAGTGTGCACAATGATTCAGAAAAAAAACTTTCGCACTTGTGCTTCGAACGCGACAAACCTTTGTGAATACACAGAAATTGGAGCTTTCGACGATCACATGATGAACATCGCAGTCGTAGAAAACCGAAAGCTTGATTTTCACGTCCATGAGAGCTCGGACGAAATGTTCGTCGTTTTAGAAGGCAAGATGCAGCTTGAATTCGACGACGGGCTTGTCGATTTGGGTGTTGGTGACTTCATCATTGTCCCCAAAGGCACCCGCCACCGCCCGGTATGCACTTCCTTGGTCAAATGTTTGCTGGTTGAGAAAAGAGGCACTCTGACGAATAAAAATACCGGCGGGACATATGACAAAATAGAATGAATAACCTAACGGAGGCTAAACCATGGCTGATTTTTCTAAAATCCTAAAAAATCAGCGCAGGTTTTTTTCAACCGGGCAAAGCAAAAACCTCGCGTTCCGCCTTCAATGTCTGAAAAAACTCCAACATTGGATAGGCTGCCACGAAGAGGACATTCTGGCCGCGCTGAAAACGGATTTGAATAAGGCGCCGTTCGAGGCCTATGCCACGGAAGTGGGCACCGTCCTGGACGAGTTGCGCTTTACCCTCAAACACCTCCAACGCTGGAGCCGCCCCCAAAGGGTCCTCTCTAACCTGAAAAATTTCCCCTCTCTGGGACGGATATACCCTGAGCCCTATGGCGTGGCCCTCCTTATCTCCCCCTGGAATTATCCCTTTATGCTAACGCTAACCCCCCTTATCGCCGCTGTCGCTGCCGGTAATTGCGCCATCGTCAAACCCTCGGCCTATTCCCCTGCTGCCTCCTCCCTCCTGGCGAAAATGTGTACTGAGGTTTTTGACGCGGGCCATGTGGCGCTGGTGCAGGGCGGCCGAAAGGAAAATGCGGCACTGCTTGACGAGCGCTATGACATGATTTTTTTCACGGGAAGCACCGCTGTGGGACGCAGCGTTATGCAGGCCGCCTCACGGTACCTGACCCCCGTTGTCTTGGAGTTGGGAGGCAAAAGCCCCTGCATCGTCGATGAGACCGCCCCTCTCAAACAGGCGGCCAAACGCATTGTTTGGGGAAAATTCGTCAATGCCGGACAGACTTGCGTCGCGCCGGATTATGTGCTGGCGCATGCTTCCATCCAAAAAAAACTGCTCGAAGAAATGTCCGCCGCCATTCAAACCCTCTATGGCGAAAAACCCCTCGAAAATTCCGACTACCCCAAAATCATCAACGAAAAACATTTCCACCGTCTGCTGGGGCTGCTGAAAGGTGAAAAAATCGTCCTGGGCGGCAACTCTCACTTGGCCTCCTTGAAAATAGAACCCACCCTGCTCGACAGCGTTTCCTGGGATGCGCCGCTGATGAAAGAAGAAATATTTGGCCCCCTCCTGCCGGTGCTGGGCTATGACTCCCTGGAAGAAGCCGCCCAATGGATAAATGCACGCCCTAAACCGCTGGCCCTCTATCTCTTTAGCGCCAGCAAAAAAAACCAAAGCTATGTTTTGCGCCATGTGTCCTTCGGCGGCGGCTGCATCAATGATACCCTTGTGCACCTGTCCATACCGCGCCTGCCCTTCGGCGGCGTCGGCGACAGCGGCATGGGCAGCTACCACGGCAAGGCGGGGTTTGATGCGTTTACGCACCATAAGAGTGTGCTGCATAAGTCCAGACATATGGATATTCCCTTACGTTATCCACCCTATACGGATTTTGCGCTTCAACTTTTAAAGAAGGTTTAATCCCCCCCCTTTCCTCCTCTCCTCCCAACAGCGAAAGCGGATGGAAGTGCTTCTTCCCTTGCCTCGCCGTTGCAAACTTCTGCAATCCTGTGGAATAAAGCGGACCATGAACAAAAGCAAAAAAGTGGGGATTGTTGGGGGGATTGGTCCAGCCTCCACTTTGGATTATTATAGCGGCATCCTTCGTGGCTTCAGGGCAAAGACGAAGGATGAGAATTATCCCGAAATCATCATCAACAGCATCAACATGACGGAGATGTTGTCCTTCCTGTCCAACAAGGACTGGGACGCGCTCATTCGCCGCTTGCTGCGCGCCATCCAAAACCTGGCCGATGCCGGTGCGGAGTTTGCCGCCATCGCTTCAAACAGTCCGCACATTGTCTTTGACGAAGTCCAAAGGCAGTCCGCGCTGCCGCTCATCAGCATTGTCGAAGCCACTTGTGCCCATGCGCAGGCGAAGGCGTGCAAAAAAGCGGTTATATTGGGGACGCGCTTCACCATGGGCAGCGGCCTTTATGCTGAAGCGTTTGAAAAATATGGCATGACGGCCATTGTGCCCCCGGAAGAAACGCAAGCCATCATCCACAGCCTCATTTTTCCGAAACTTGAGGACGGCATTGTCGTGCCGGAAGACAAACAGCGGATGCTGGAAATT
Source organism: Cystobacterineae bacterium (assembly GCA_009781495.1). Taxonomy (GTDB): domain Bacteria; phylum Myxococcota; class Myxococcia; order Myxococcales; family Myxococcaceae; genus WRKR01. The sequence continues at coordinate 138,866 of WQYA01000001.1, read as the reverse complement.
GCGGGCGGGTTAATGGAGGAACACCATGCAGACAGCCTGGTGCTCGGCTGTACGGAGTTGCCGCTGATGATAGAAGACGGCGACTTGGACAGCTGGGTGCTGAATACGACTCAAATCCACATTGAAGCCATTGTTCAGGCTATGGAATAAACGGTGTGGGCAGGCCTGTCCCCATGGGTCACTCGCTGCGACTACAAAAAATAAGTTGACCTGGGGGTAGGCTTTATCGTTATAAGAACTTTCGTTTTTTACCCTCCTTCCTTAGTATTGACTTATGGCACGCGTAACCGTCGAAGACTGTCTCCCCCTTGTTGACAACCGTTTTGCTCTGGTTTTGTTGGCAGCCAAGCGCACCCGACAATTGCTTTCGGGAGCAAAACCTTTGATTGATTCAGCCAAAAACAAGCTTCCTGTCACGGCGTTGCGCGAAATCGCCACAGGACAAGTCCGCTTTGACAGAGAGGTGCGCGACGCACTTTCCGGCAAATTCGACGAAGCTTCCGCTGACAAGTGACAAGCTGGAACAACCAGGACTCGTGAAGGCCCTAGAGCGGTTTGGGTTGAGTCCTAGACATTCCTCCCTATCTCTCGCTTGCTGGGAATAGAAATTCCAGCGTATGCGCTTAAACAGAAATGGCTCTAGCCGGGGGCTTGAGGGAAACTTTGGATTCTCTGGAGCGCTTTGGTCAACATGTCGCGCTCCCCCGGGTAGGATAAAGCTTTTAAACCCACCTGCGTATCCACCCATAAAGCTTCTGCTACCTCTTTGCGCATGGCCGGCTCAAGCTGGTTAACCTCTCCAGCTTCATAGAAAAAAAGAAAAAAACTCACCACTTTTGAAATCCACCGCCCCCGGAACGAATAGCGATAGCGGATGTCCCCAAGCTTCCCCATCAACTTGCCGTGAATACCTGTCTCCTCCCATAATTCACGCGCCGCAGCCGCCTCGCAAGACTCGCCAGGGTTGATGTGTCCCTTCGGCAAAGCCAATGCCTTGCTTGAAGCCGGCCGAATGACGGCGACTTGCGTTTGGACGCCTTGCCAACGGATGACAACGCCGCCGGCAGAATGTTCTTGAGGAATATCCACCTTGTCTTACACCTAAAAAAAACGGGGCCACTCACTTCCCGCCTTAGCAATACCTTTTCCCCCTAACATTGTTTCGAAAATTCAACTCAATATTTGTGGTGTCGAGATTCTTTTTGGGACTAAAGCTTGACGCATTTCAATGCGTGGTTATATCGGGTGCACGCTTGGCCCAATGTGGATATTGAAGGCCAAGCATTCGATTTCATTTTGATCGTCGTTAAGGAGAGCAAAAGATGAAGATTCGTCCATTGCATGACCGACTCATCGTCAAACGGGTCGCAGAGGAAACCAAAACCAAGGGAGGCATCATCATTCCCGATTCCGCCAAAGAAAAGCCCTTGGAAGGCCATGTCCTCGCCGTAGGCAACGGCAAGTTGCTGGATGATGGCAAAGTCCGTCCTTTGGATATCAAAGCCGGCGATACCATTCTGTTCAGCAAATATGCCGGAACCGAAATCAAAATTGATGGGGAAGATCACCTGATTCTTCGTGAAGAAGATGTGTTGGGTGTCATTGAAAAATAACTTTTAATTTTTAATTGAGGAACACAGTTATGGCGAAAGAAATTTTGTTTGACAGCCACGCCCGCGAGGCCATTCTCCGCGGCGTCAATACTTTGGCAGACACCGTTAAAGTCACTTTGGGACCTAAAGGTCGTAACGTTGTCATTGATAAATCCTTCGGCTCCCCCACCATCACCAAAGACGGCGTTACCGTTGCCAAAGAGGTTGAGTTGGAAAACCGCTTTGAAAACATGGGCGCCCAAATGGTGAAAGAAGTCGCCTCCAAAACCTCGGACGTTGCAGGCGATGGAACCACGACAGCCACCGTTTTGGCCCAGGCCATTTTCAGAGAAGGCAGCAAACTGGTTGCCGCTGGCCACAACCCCATGGAGATTAAGCGTGGCATCGACAAAGCTGTCACCGTTGTTGTCGAGTCGCTCAAAAAATTGTCAAAACCCACAAAAGACAAAAAAGAAATTGCCCAAGTCGGCACCATTTCTGCCAATGGCGATGAAACCATCGGCAACATCATTGCCGACGCCATGGACAAGGTTGGCAAAGAAGGCGTCATTTCCGTTGAAGAAGCCAAAGGACTTGAAACCACCCTCGACGTTGTTGAGGGCATGCAGTTTGACAGAGGCTATATCTCCGCCTATTTCGTCACCAACCCAGATCGCATGGAAGTCGAGCTTCAAGACGTCTATATCCTCGTCTATGAGAAGAAGATTTCCGCAATGAAGGATTTGCTTCCTTTGCTGGAGCAAGTTGCGCGCATAGGGAAGCCTTTGCTCATTATTGCTGAGGATGTGGATGGTGAAGCTTTGGCGACGCTCGTCGTCAACAAAATCCGCGGCGGCTTGGCTGCATGCGCCGTCAAAGCACCGGGTTTTGGCGATCGCCGCAAGGCCATGCTGGAGGACATTGCCGTCCTTACCGGCGCCAAAATGGTTGCTGAGGATTTGGGCATTAAACTCGAAGGGCTCACCCTGGCCGACTTGGGTCGCGCCAAGCGCATCAAAATTGACAAAGAAAACACGACCATCATCGACGGCGCCGGAGCACAAAAAGACATTGAAGGCCGCGTCAAAATGATTCGCGCACAAATTGAAGAAACCACCAGCGACTATGATCGCGAGAAACTCCAGGAGCGCTTGGCCAAACTGGTGGGTGGCGTGGCTGTCATCAACGTCGGTGCTGCCACAGAAACCGAAATGAAAGAGAAGAAAGCTCGCGTTGAAGACGCTCTCAATGCCACACGCGCCGCCGTTGAAGAGGGAATTATTCCGGGGGGCGGCGTGGCCTATATCCGCAGCCTCACAGAGTTGGACAAGGGCTCGTGGTCAGCCTCTGAAAACTTTGGCGTCAACATCATCCGCCGCGCACTTGAAGAGCCTCTGCGCCAAATTGTCGCCAACGGAGGCCTTGAAGGTTCCGTCATCGTCAACGAGGTGAAGGAGCTCTCCGGCGCCGAAGGCTTCAACGCTGCAACCGACAAATATGAAGACTTGTTGGCCGCAGGGGTGATTGATCCTTGCAAAGTGGCGCGCACCGCACTTCAAAATGCGGCTTCTGTCGCCTCCCTCATGCTGACCACGGAAGCGATGATTGCGGACAAACCCAAAGAGGATGACAAGGGTGGCGGTGCACCTCATATGGGTGGCATGGGCGGTATGGGCGGTATGGGAATGTAATTCCGTCCACGCGCTTTAAACTCAAAACCTTCCTCGACTTAGACTCGGGGAAGGTTTTTTTATAGAGAGGGGGGACCGCTTTAAAGGCGCAAACACGAAAACAGCTATAGGAAGTTTAAAGAAGGTTTTAGGGGTAGAAACCCGCCTAACGCCTCCCCCCCCTTAGGGCTTTGGCGAGATAAAAGATCCCTATTACCAATGCCGCTAAGGCAATGGCAAAATTAAAGTCCTTGGCCCCTAAAACCATTCTATAGGTTCCAATCCCCCCAAGCGCTAAACCAAATACCGCGTCTCGCACCCTGAGGGGTACGCTGCGAACCCATGTAAACATATAGGCCGCAACAAAAATAATCAGGGAAACATAATCCACTCCCAAAACGCTCTTCTCCACGTTGGACTCCTTGGGCGCATCCTGCGGCAAAACCTACCACCCGCTTCCTCCTGGCCTGCCCTCAGTCTGGCCCATTTTGCCTATGAGTGCAATGCTTCCAAGGCACCCGCTTTGGGAGCAACTGTCTGCCCTTGTGCGCCTTGGCTTTCTCCTCTTCTTTCAAAGCACAGAGAAATAGCGGGCATGGGGATGGTGAAAAACCATGGCGGATACCGAGGCCTCAGGCTCCATCATACATTCCTCCGTCAAGCGTAGGCCAATCTCCTCGGGGTGCAGCAATTCAAACAAAACCCTTTGCTCATCCAAATTGGGACATGAAGGATAGCCAAAAGAATAACGCTTCCCCCTGTAGCGTGACTTAAAAATCCAATCTAAACCTATCCCCGGCTCGTCAGGAAAACCCCAAAGCCCCCGTATTTTTGCATGCAGCCACTCCGCACATGCTTCGGCCGCAGAAGTCGCCAATGCCCCCAGCGCATGCATTTTGAGAAAGGCGCCCTCTTCCTTGAGTGCGTCCAACATGGGGTTTATTTTGTCGCCAACCGTCACCACAAAAAGCGCAAAGTTGTCGCAAGGGGTTAGCGCTTCCGCCGGCGCAATATAGTCGGCAAGGCAAGCGCCTTTTCGAGGGAAATGAAAACTTGCTAACACCCTCCTCCCCGTAGCCTCAAATAACTCTAGGGTATCCCCTTTGGGGGCTACCCTAAAAAATTGAAATATGGCTTTGGGCTGACAGTGTTGACAAAACCAAAGACGCATTTCTTCCATGGCACGCCATACATTTTGCGAGCGTAAGTCTATGGACTGCTCGTCCACTTTTCCGCTGACAAGCAACCTCGCAGACTGCGCGGAAATGCCAAAAGGTTGCACCAACAAAGCAATGGGGTTGAGCCAAGAGAGAATTTCTTCTGCAGGAATGTGCTCCAGCAAGTGCCTCTCAAAATCCGGCGGCTCCGGAATAGAAAAACCACTGGGCTCTAAGCGCTCAGCAAAAGGCGACAGGGTTTTGTCCGGCGTTTTAAAAGCCGGAGCCCTGAGAGAAATGTCTTGGGGGGTGTCTTGCCCCACATGCGAAAGTGTTTCTTTCAACCCCTCCCCGTTCAACATCTTCAAAGCAATGCCCAACCCTTGCATGGCATCTTTTGCATAGGCAACCGTCCCACCATAGGCCGGAGCCATTTGCTCCACTACAAAACGCTCTGAAAGGGCTGCCCCCCCTACCAACACCGGCACGCAAATGCCTGCCTGCCGCAAATCCTCCACCGTCGCCTTCATCTGGTGCGCACTTTTGACAAGCAAACCCGACAAGCCAATCAAATCGGGAAAATGAGAATGTACATTCTCTATAATGCGTGACGAAAGTACTTTGGTGCCTAAGTCTACAACCTCAATACCGTTGCTTGAAAAAATAACTTCTACCAAGTTTTTGCCAATGTCATGCACATCGCCCTTCACCGTGGCAAGCAACATCCTCCCCCGAGAAATTTTTGGCTGCGCACTTTCCATTTTGGGACGCAAATAGGAAACAGCCGCCCTCATCACCTCCGCACTCTGCAAAACTTCAGCCACAATCAACCGGTTTTGAGCAAACAACCCCCCCACCTCGTCCATCGCCGTCATGAGAGGCCCGTTGACAATTTGCAAGGGCTCCATCTCCAGAAGCTTTTCTTCAATGGCTTCAAACAGCCCCTCCTGGCTTCCTTCCCGCACACAAAACTTCAGCCTCTCATCCGCAGACAAGTGTTGTGTTGTGGGCTTGGGCTCCAGCTGTTTGTCCCGAAAAAATTTTATAAAAGCATCCAAAGCCTCCTTGGAAGAATGGCTCAACAGTTCTTCACACAGCGAGGTTTCTTCCAAAGAGAGTTGCGAGTAACGCTTCAACTGCTCTGTGTTGACAATGGCAGCGTCCAGGCCCGCCTCCACACAACGCTGCATGAAAACAGCATTCAAAACTTCCCGGCCCGCGGCAGGAAGGCCGAAACTCACATTCGAAATGCCCAGCAAGGTTTTGCACAACGGGAAAAGTTCCTTGGCCAGTCGAATGCCTTCCACCGTCTCCAGGGCGCTGCCTGTGTATTTCTCGTCCCCTGAAGCACAGGGGAATACCAATACGTCAAAGAAAATATCCCTGTCTTCTATGCCGGTTTCATTTAACAGCTTTTTAGCCCGCCTCAAAACCTCCAGCTTGCGGACCCTTGAAACCGCCATACCCGTTTCGTCAATACAGCCTACAACCAGGGAGGCGCCATAGGCTTTTGCTAAACGGGCTATGGCTAAAAATTTAGCTTCACCCTCTTCAAGGTTAATGGAGTTAATGAGGCACTTGCCCTGGCACAGTTTGAGTGCCGCCTCCACCACCTGTGGCGTCTGCGAGTCAATGGCAATCCCCGCTTTTATTTTTTTATTCACCAGCGGGAGAAGCCGCCGCATGTCCTCCCATTCGTTTCGCTCCGGGTTGGCAAGGCATATGTCCACAAGGTGGGCGCCTTTGCGCGCTTGGGACTTGGCCACTTCGGCAGCCTCTTCCCAATGCCCTTCTGCAATGAGGCGCTTAAACTTTTTGGAGCCATGTACGTTGGTACGCTCGCCAATTAAAATAGGCTTAGACTCATCCACATCCAACACCTCCATCCCCGCAAGCAAGGAATGCAAAGCAATACTCGGTTTTCGAGGCAACACCCCGCGGAGTTTTTGGGCAATACAGGCAATATGCTCGGGGCGTGTGCCGCAACACCCCCCCACCATATTCAACCACCCGCGCTCCGCAAAACCTTTGAGTGTCGCAGCCAACATTTCAGGCGTCTCCAAATAGCGGCCATTGGAGTCCGGCAGCCCTGCATTGGGTACGCAGGCCGTCGGGAAGGGAGACATGGAAGCCAAACTCCTCAAATGCTCTGCCATGGCCGAAGGGCCAGTCGCACAATTGAGGCCAATATAAAGCAAAGGCCAGTGCTCTATGGACGCAAGCACAGCTTCCACCGTTTGCCCGGCCAACAATGTCCCCGAGGGCTCAACTGTCATGGAAACGGCTATAGGCAACTCGCACCCCGTCTTCTCAAAGGCGCGGCGTATGCCTTGCATCCCCGCCTTTATGTTGCTGGTGTCTTGGCATGTCTCCAAAAGCAGAAAATCTACGCCCCCCTCAATGAGTCCCTTCGCTTGTATGGTAAAATGATCCGCTAATTCATCAAAGTCTACCCCCCCTAGAATGGACAGGGACTTCGTCGTCGGCCCCATGGAGCCGGCTACCCAACGCAAGCCCCCCTCCACACTATGGGCATCCGCTACCTCCCGGGCAAGTTGTGCCGCTTCACGGTTCAACGCCTCTGCCTCACTCGCCAAATGAAACTCCCCCAATACCAAAGGCGTCCCCCCAAAAGTGTTCGTCTGAAGAATGTCACAGCCGCTTTTCAAAAATTCCGAGTGGACTCTTCGTATGGCTTCTGGACATGTGCGTACCAAATGCTCATTGCATCCCCCAAAAGCCTCCCCTCCGAAGGCCTCTACCGAAAGGCCCAGCGCCTCCAGGTTGGTGCCCATCGCTCCATCCAATATGAGAATGCGTTTTTTCAACGCCTCTTGGAGCGCAGCTGTCCTTTCACTTCTCTCTAACTTTAAAAATGTTGGGGTCATAAACTGGGCAAAGGCCTTAGCATGTCATTTTAACAAACCCAATTTACATTTAAGTTTTGGAAAACCTTTATGCCCCATATTTTTGAAGGCAGCTAAAAACCCAAATGCCTCGGCGCTAGGGCTCTATCACCCATTTCGCTTTGCCCTCTAGGCACTCTATCCAAACATACTCCAGGGGGACGACACGTACGCTTTCCAGAGAAACAAACTTGGCCAAAAAAATTTCCACCGTACTTTGGGCAGGCAAGCGCTCCAACTGCGCAACTCGGTTTGTGGACAAAAGCAAATGGCAACGCGACCAGTCCTCGGCGCTTTCATTCGACAACACCAATTTCTGAAAAGCGCCAACACCCAACACTTGTGCCTTCCCATGCATGGGCTTTGTGCACAACTCCTCTCCCATGGCCCTCGAAAACCGAATGCGTTTGGAGTTTGGAGGACGGCTTGCCCCCTCATCCAAACTCAGGCGCGCCATATTCTCCCAAAGCTCCATTACCAAAGCACTCCCTAAAATTTTGGACGTATCCCCGTCGACTACCCATACCTCCTTGCCTACCCTCAAACCTTTTGCAGAGCCTGCACGCGCAAAAAACGCAGCGTTGTCCACAAACACTTCGGCTTCCACAAGCTGAGTTTGGGACAACAAGGTTTGTGAAAACAACAAAGACAGCAACACCGTTGGCAGCATAGGAAACAACTAACAAGCGCCCCTAGGCAAAGCACCCAAAGCTGACGCTTTGAAAAACCTTTTCTAGGGTTTTTCTTGCAATTGACATCTCACGCTAAAACCCCGAGTATGTATTGGAATGGCTTCTTTTTTCACATGGCAGCTTTGGCTTATTTGTGCGCTTATTTTTGGCATTTTGGAGATTTTCATCAGCGGCTATCTCGTGCTTTGGTTTGCATTCGGAGCAGCCGCGGCCGCCTTGTGTGCACTTTTGGGGTTGCCCGTTTTCTTTCAAGTTGCTGCATTCGCCACAGTCTCTCTTCTTCTAACGGCAGCTTCTCGGACCCTATTCCGAAAATTCTTGCTTCGAGACAGCAAAAACATCCCCCAAGGAGCAGAATCTTTTATGGGTACACACGCTGTCGTCACGGTGGACATTCCTCATTCGGGTTTGGGAGAGGTGCGTATGAATGGGGAACTTTGGATGGCATATTCTTCTGAAGGCGCCATCCATGTGAATGAGCAGGTTGTCGTTGATGGGGTGGATGGGCTTAAGCTTTCTGTAAAACGCATCACCAAAGCTGCTTGAAACATTGCTTGGAAATAACTCGTCACAAACCGCAGAAGTGTCCGCGCAAGCTTCTGCCAACTCAAGAGGTGAAAATTGGAAGCAGGATGGATTCTCTTTGTTGTTTTTATCGGCCTTGTCCTCGTTTTTGGAATTAAGGCCATTCGCCTTGTCCCTCAAGGCACCGTTATGATTATTGAACGCCTTGGGCGCTACCACAAAACAGCGCACAGCGGACTCAATCTCGTTTTTCCATTTCTTGACAACCCGCGTGCGCTTGAAATGACTTCGAGAGGACGTCTCTATCGCAGCATTAAAATCGACATTAGGGAGCAAGTCATGGGGTTTGACACTGTGCAGGTGATTACCCATGACAACGTCAGCATGGAAGTGGGCTCTGTCATTTATTATCAAATTATTGAGCCCGTAAAGGCCATGTATCAAGTCCAATACCTCTCGCTTGCCATTGAGCAGCTGACCATGACGAATTTGCGCAACATTATGGGAGAGCTGACTTTGGACCAAACTTTGACTTCACGCGAAACGGTGAATTCAAAACTGCGCATGGTTTTGGATGAGGCTACTGAAAAATGGGGCATCAAAGTCACTCGCGTTGAGCTTCGCGAAATAGAGCCCCCCCAGGCCATTAAAGCCGCCATGGCCAAACAAATGACGGCAGAGCGCGAGCGCCGAGCAGAAGTCACCAAAGCCGAAGGCGACAAAGCTGCCGCCATTTTGCAAGCCGAAGGAGAAAAAGTGTCGCGCGTCTTGCGTGCCGAAGCAGAAAGAGACTCGTCCATCGCCCTCGCAGAAGGCAGACGCCAAGCCGCTATTTTGGATGCTTCGGGCAAAGCAGAAGCCACACGCTTGGTTTTTGAAGCCATCAACTCAGGCGGCGCCACGGCTCCTGTCATTACGCTTCGTTATTTGGAAGTGCTCCAGGAAATTTCCAAAAGCCCCAACAAAATGGTCGTCCCCTATGAGGTTTCAAGCTTCATCGGCTCCCTCTCTGTCATTCAAGACGCCTTCCAGTCTTCCCATGTGCCGCCCGCATTCCAGGGGCCCATAAAGAAACTCTAGACCGGCTCTATGTTGAATGGAGTTGCGGCTAGGAGGTTTGCTAGCTGGAGGCAAGGGGGGGCTGCCAGCAGAAACTCCTTTACCCCCGTCCAATAAGGGAGGAAGGCCTCTGGCTGCACGCACTTCAACACAAAACCAGTCTGCCTTTGCTTGCTTTCACGCTTTGAAACACTTGCTTTGTCGAAAAACTTTGTGCAGTGTGCCCCTCAAGAGCGCGATTAGCTCAGTTGGATAGAGCGTTGGCCTCCGAAGCCAAAGGTCGTGGGTTCAAATCCCGCATCGCGCGCAATAAAATAAAGGGCTTTTAGGTGAATAACCTGGAAGCCTTTTTTATTTTCCCCCCTACAATGCGTTCTGCAAAGGTTAACCCAAGTTGCGCGACGCGCTTTCAGACTTGGGCAAGGAGGCGCAGCTTCGCTCATGGAACACCGCCGAAGTGTTGGCAGGGGCCTCTGGAGTCGCCGGAGGAATAGGTGTGGAGATGGGCGCTGCTCTAAAGCACAAAGACAACTTCAAAGCCGAACCAACCCTCAGCACCCCTACTCGGCAAGCTGTCATTCCCTGCCGAGTTTTGTGTGTCATTTCATCTGAACCGGGTGTCAAATTTGCACACCGTTTTTCAACAGTTCGGCTTTGTTGATGGGATAAAATTGGATGATGCCTTCTTTCCACTCACTGCCGTCCAGGTTTTCCGTCCATGTGCAAGATGCGCATTCCAATACTATTTTTTCAATATGGTTTTCTTGTTTGGCCAAAAAATACCTGAGTTCACCTTCGCATACGGGGCAGTCTTTTTTCGAGGAGATGGTTATTAAGTCCCATAATGTGTCTCTTATACGCATGAGCAATGACTCAAGGGTCTCCGGTTTTCGGCCAAACATCCTATCTTTTTCCATTAACAATGATATTCCATGATATTCTGAAGATTCGAGAACATAGTCTTTGGGCGTAATATATAGTATTGTATCCAATTCGTATCTCTCAATAAAATCATCCCCAATGGTTTCTTTGTGGCTCTTAAGCCAAGAAACTAAGGATTTATAATAATTCTCATAGTTGGAGAACGTGTTGGTTTTATGAGCTGTTTCTATAAAACTTATCCACAATTCATCTGTTAAAATTTTTTCCATGCTACATGCCTCACGGTTCAGGTTAGGGCCAGGGATATGTTGTTATAAGATTACCTGCTATGTCAGTAAATATTTTAATATTTTTCGTTTCTTTGCCCCCAAATTTTAATGCAGTATGCCCAACAATTATCCCTGTATCAACAACTCTAACAAATTGTCCATCCGGCAGTTTTGTGACAGGTGAGCTTATTGTTTTTGGATCCTGTAAAATACTTTTTAACTCTCCAGGTTGAATTGAGAATACAGATCTTGAAGGGGCAAGCTTTCGTCCGAAATGTCCAGCCAAGACATGATTAAAGCCGGCAGATACAGGGTGTCCGCTTTGTCGAAGGGGGGTCGTCCTTGTTTGTCCCTTTGCAATATTTATCCTTGACTGAACACGTCCATATCCTGGTGAAGCATGTACCTGGGGCGCTACCCCCGGGGCAAGGGCAGTTGTCCCAGCAGGGGTAGGGGTTGTCCCAGTAGAGGGGGCAGCATGGGGCGCTACCCCCGAGGCAGCCGGTGCTGTCTCCGGGGTGGAAATTGGCTCTATAGGGGTCGTCCCCACAGGAGCCTTTTCTATAGGGGTCGTCCCCACAGGGGCCTTTTCTATGGGGGTTGTCGTGGGGGTCTCCGGAGCGTGTGTTGTTTCAGGGGGTCCCTTCCCATGCCCTGCGCCTGAGGTTATTCGGCTAACTGCCGCCCCTGCCGCCAATCCCGCCCCAGCCGCCGCCACCTCCTGCAACCACTCGGGACCTCCAGCGCTTTCGACAGCTCCAGAGGCTACCTCGCTGGCTCCAGTCGTCACAACATAGCTGCCCACGGCTGTGGCCAGGGTTTTGGCGGCATCCTCCTTCATGGCCTTCGTCGCTGTTTTGACCGCATTCCCGGCTGCCCCCCCCAGCGCATTTTTCGCTATGTTTCCCATCGCCTTGCTCGCTTTAACGGCATCCTTGGCGAGCTCCGCAGCTTTGCCTACGGTGCGAATGGATTTGGCAATTTTGACGGCTTTGACGGTTGTCGTCAGCACCTTGCCAAACGGCAGCATGCCCGCCGCCGCTATGGCTGCACCCTCATAGTTCCCCTCAGAAATATAGAGGACCGTTTCAAGCCCCGCTGCTAGGGTGCCTAGGCCCGGCCAAAAACTGGCCACGCCCAAGACAGTATGGGCAGTACCGGACCACGTCATGTTGCTGATAGCATCCCCTACGGCCTGGACTGCCCCCCCTACGGCATTCGCCACCACAGTCCCCATTTCGGATACCTCTTCTACCGGGGGTACCTCTTCTATCTCAACCCCCCCTCCTTCCCCCTCCTTCTCTTCTTCTACATTGGGGTTTCCGGGCTTTTCGGTTTCGGAAACGGTGCATAGGCCTTGCTCGTCGTCATAGATGCCTCCTCCCGCCCCAGGTTTCTCCACCTCCCCAGGGCCTTGGCTTTCTTCGGCCTCAGGGCTTTCTTCGACATCAGGACTTTCTTCGGTCCCAAGGCTTTCCGCAGCCTCAGGGCCTTCCTCAGCTGGAGGGGCCTCTGTCGGCTTTGTTTCGGAGGGCGGTCCTCTCTTGGGGAACTCTGGCCTAATGACATCTGCTTCATCATCTTCAGGAAATATAATCTCAGCTGGAGGGGCCGGTAAAATCAGCGCTTCCGTCGTATCCGGATCAATAGGGCCGTCGCAAACCCTAACCCAGGGATAGGGTGGGACCAGTATGCTGAAGGGGACAATCCAGTCATTCCCCTTCTTCCTAGGGTAGACATTCTTATTTTTAAAGTGGAAATACCTTTGCTCGCACCATTTCCGTGCTTGTTTAGGTGTCCATGAAGGGTCCACTTTTCCAAGGAAAATATAACCACCGTGCTCCTTTTTATAAGCCGCTAATTCATCATATTGCACCCAGCGGCACGCATTTTCTTCTCGCTGCACCCGCTTCGCCTGTGGCGCATCGGCATTTGCCCCCCTTTGTTGAAGCACATGGGCAAGCTCATGCCCCAAAAGGTTTTTCCCATGGGGGGAGAGGGGGGAATATTGCCCCTTAGCGAAAGAGATGTCGTTTCCAAGCGTAAAGGCTTTGGCATTCAAGGCGTCAGCCAATTGGGCGGCCTGGGCATCCGTATGCAGGCGTACCTGGCTGAAATTTTCGCCGAAGCGGGGCTCAAAGAAGGCGCGGGTAGGGGTATCCAAAGGGGTACCGCCATGGTGGAGTGAATTTAGGCTGGACTCAAGTTGAGGTGAGGCCTGGGTATTGCCGACGGCGGTTTTGGCTTGGAGCCAGGTTGCTTGTGGGTTTAGAGGAGGCGCTGGAGGCTCCTCCTCAAGAGGTTGCGGCATACGCATGACGCGCTCAGCAACGGCATCCGCCTCACGCTCCAGCGGATCATCCACCGCACCTATTTCGAGGCGCGGCTGAACGCCTGCACGGCGCAAGGCGCTGCGCAATTGCTCCTGGTGTTCCAAGGCATGGGGCACCGGCATGGCGTGGCGAGGGCGGGCGGGAGTGGAAGCTTTGACTTCAGCGTGGGTTTTCACCTAAGCCACCTTCTATAATGTGAAGACACATATTTTAGAGGCGCTTGAGATACGCAAGTGTTACGCCTGGAAGAAAAGGGTTGGAAGTTGCTCCCTTTACACCTTCACTTGCCGGTAGAATGGAAACACTGACCCACCCGATTATAAGTTGTTATTTTACTGAATCCATTCCACTGCCACGGTTTGCGTATCCACTCGCCCGTGATCGTCAACCACCCGCAACGTATGACGACCGGACGGTACGTTTTTCCAGAGCAGATCTTTCCCAGACGCGCTGGCGCCTAAATAAGTCGTACCGAAAAACCAGTATAGGGTTTTGACGTCACCATCCGCAGTTGCTCGTAACATCACTTCATTGTCGCTGCGGGAAAACCGCCGTTGATAGACGAGACCGGCTCGCGGCGACATGATTTTCGGCGCCATGCCCACCTCACCGGCATTCTCCGTCCCACAATCGGCAGGAGACGGCGGCGAACGTCGTGGCATGCCAGCCTGTGCAAACAGCCGCTGCAAATCAGAAGGCCAATATTCGAAAACCTCACGTTTGACAAAACGTGCGTCATAAGGCGGGCACGCTATCCGGCCATTGCGCGTATCTATCATTACTGCGCGGTGTAATTCGGATACTTTAATCGGTGATACGCCCGGAATGTACCAAGTCTTGACGGTGCGCGGACAATCGGCATTCGGCAAATCCCCTGAAGCTTGGCAAACATCAAGCCGAATCACGTTGAGCGGTTGCTGACGCGCTGCCTTGCCAACATGGTTGGTTGCTATCAGTGCATCGGCAATGTTGAAAAACAACGGCGCCGCCGCATCAATGCCGCGCAATTCAGGATTGCTGCTGCCGTCGAAATTGCCGAGCCATACCACCAATACGTAGCGGCCAATAACGCCCGCCGTCCACGCATCTCGAAAACCCCACGAAGTCCCAGTTTTCCAGGCAATTGACAACGGCATCCCACGCCCGGCATAAGCAACGTCAGGACGTGGATTCTTTTCCAACATGTCGAGTGCAATGAATGCGGCTTCTTCTGAAAAAAGTTGTTCCGGCTTTGCTGCCGAAAACCCGGCTTTGTCCTTGCGCATCACCAACGGTTGCCAGCGCCCCTGGTTGGGCAAAATCGCATATAGCAACGCCAGTTCAACCATCGTCACTTCGCCGCCGCCCAGCGTCAATGCCAGCCCGTAGTGCTCCTCACTCGCCATCTTTGTAATATGGGCATTCTTGAGAAAATCATAGAGCGATGGCTGCTTGAGTTGCGCATTGACAACAACAGCCGGAATGTTGCGCGAACGAATCAGCGCCTCCTGCGCGCTGATGGGCCCAACAAATCTCCCATCAAAATTCTCCGGCGTGAATGGGCCAAAACTTTGCGGCGCATCTCTCAGCACCGTCATTGGATGTAAGATGCCCTGCTGAATTGCCAGCGCATAAATGAAAGGTTTCAGTGTTGAGCCCGGCGAGCGTTTTCCGAGCACGCCGTTGACTTGGCCTTGCAGGGATGAATCGAAAAAATCCGCTGAGCCAATCCACGCTTTGACTTCCATTGTCGTCCAGTCGAGCAACAAAACACTGCCGTTGTTCAATCCACGCTGGCGCGTCCGTGACAAATAATGGCGCATATGCCGCTCCAACAATTTCTGCAAACGCACATCCATCGTCGTCTGTATTTCTGTCGATGAGCGTGCGTTCTCTGCCAACAGCATTGTCGTGAAATGCGGCGCTTCAAACGGCAGGTGCATTTTGCCACGCAAAGAAAGCGGCGCCGACACCAAGCCGGCCAGCTCCAGCGCCTGCGGGTGTCTTTTTGTCCAACGCCCAAACAAACGCATCCGCGCTTCACTGAGCCGCGTTTGCGCTTTTTCACCAGGCATGCGTGACAAAGGACTCTGCGGAATGACTGCCAACGTCAAAATTTCCGACAGGCTCAATGCCTGCGGACGCTTGCCGAAATAAATAAGGCTGGCAGCGGCAATCCCTTCGACATTCCCACCATAAGGCACTGCGTTGAGATAGGCTTCAAGGATTTCTTCCTTGCTGTAACGTGCTTCCAAACTCAACGCCCAAGCGATTTGCTTGAGCTTGCCCCACAACGTGCGTGTATTCAACTTGTAGAGCAGCCGCACCAACTGCATCGTCAGCGTCGAGCCGCCTTGCTTTGCGCCACCACCGTAAGTTCTAACCGTAGCACGTAATAACGCCCATAAATTAACTCCTGGGTGATGGTTGAAATGCTGATCTTCATGCAACTGCACAGCCTCCACCAGCTCCTGAGGAATTTCAGCAAGCGGAACCCACAAACGGTATTGTTCATCACGCGCCAGCGTCAGCCGCAACAATGCGCCACGAGCATCATACACAGCTACCGATGATGAAATTGCGTCGCGTAACGGCGGCTTCGGCCAAAAACGAACGACAACAATGGCAGCAACCATGAGCATCGCCACACCACAAAATATCCGAAAGACACGCCAAGCACGACTGTGAAAAATTGACATACCGTTCATCGTCATAACCATCATGACTCCGAAGGCGCAACGAAACCATTGTGCCTTCGACAGTCCAGCATCCTCTGCTTTTTTTGCCTAGTTCTTCTCCGGCGCCACCACGGTCAGTGTCTTTCCAGGAAGGCTGGATGCCCGTACGTCACGACGATACAAGCCCTCGGCGTAGGCCAGCGGCAATTTGTATGTCCCAACGTTGGTGGCACGAATTTTGTAGACGAATTCGTGAGTCGCGGTTTCGAGCGTTCCATAGAGCACGATACGATCTTCGCGCATGTCGGCATATTGAACCCACCAACTCGTCGGTGAATTGCCAAACGGAACCGTCCAGCCCCCTCCCCTAACCTCGCCCTCGCCCTCCTCCTCACCTTCCCTGTAATCACCCTCATCATTTCTGTAGCCATCCTCGTTATCCGAGGATTCATCCTCCGGAGAAACATCGCGCCTCAAAGCCTGCTGCGACTCGTTGCTGTTCGCCTCTTCACTCGGTGGATTCAATATGAGATCGAAACCTCCCGGCAGCAAATCAACAAAAGCCATGTTGATGCCGCTGAAGGATTCGTTCAGTCCACGGAACTTGAGATGAACGTAGACTTCGTCACCCTGTGTTACCAATGTCACCGGCTTGCCGAATGCGTCCGTGTATTCGCGCATCATTTCGACGCCTTCCCGCAAATTGCTCGTGGGCGGCTCAATGTCGAAACCGGAGGTCTCAACCACATAGAAGCCCATCATGTCACTCTGGTTGTGGACAACAAGCTTCACCGCTTCCTGAGTGAACAATCCTCGCTGCACCACCCCGGGCGAAAGCATCCGATCGCGAACCGTTCCATCCGCCAAAATTTCATCGATACGGAATTTTGTGCCACTCGACGCTTCCGCCAGGCTCGTCCAAGCATCGAGCGCCAACAACAACTGGCTTGATGAGAATGACGTATTCTGAGACTTCGACAAGGCACTGAGCATTGACGTAAATACATTATCCGACAGCTTTTTGGCGCGTTCAGGATAATGTTTCGCCAACAAATGCAGAGCACTGGCATCGCGCCGCAAATCGTCATATAGCCATCGCTCATTGTTGCGGATACCACCCAGCGAATCACCGCGCCCATCTACCTTGCTCCTCTCCTCCGCATTGCTAAAACGAAAACCGCTCAGCGCACTTTCGGCAAGACTGTTCTGCTTCAACATCTTGTAGGTTACTGCCAAATACACTGCCGCCAGATCGTTCTTCCATGTCTTCGCGTCGCGCTCCTCCAGGCGTTTCTGAATTGCCGACGCCAAATTCGATGTTTGTATCCCCTGCCGTGTCAATATATACACCGCTTGTGCCCGTGTCCGGTCGGCATCCAACGAACTGCCTCCGCGCGATGCGAAACTTCGCAACCACTCATTGCCACGTTGCAACATGTCCGGCGGCACAGCTTCGCCAAGTTCCTTCGCTTCGACAAGGAATTGCTGCACCCACACGCTCGCCGCCTCCGAAACATAGGAGTTCGCCGCCCACAAACCATATGCACCCTCCGCGTTCTGTCGACCGCGCAGCGTTGCTATCAATCCGGCCATCGTCGCACCACGCTCCTTTTCAAGTTCGCCGAATTCAGGCCGATGACTCAATATCAGCGCCGGTATTGCCTTCGACACAAGTTGCTCGGTACATGAATAGGGGAACCCTCCGAGATAGGATACCAATCCACTGTTGATAACCAACGGTGAGGCTGACACATCAACATTGAACTTGCTATGCTCAGCGAACATATGACGGGCAGTCGGTATTTCAACACTCTTGCCAACCGACACCGTTCCAATTTGCAAATCCTGACGGTATGGCGTTGCCGGCCGAATGCTGACCGTTGTTGTCAGACTCGTTTTCTTGCCCCCAATCCCCGCCGTCAATGCCAACGTTCCGGAACCCAGCAGTGGTTTGGCACGTACATTGAAATGTACAACACTCTCGCGATTCTCCGGAATCGGCACCTCGACCGTCTTGTCGCTCAGCACCTCGAAATGCTCTCCAACATCAAGCGTCACTTTCACCTTTGCGTCGCTCCCGGAGCTTTCCAGATTGTTCGAAACACCGACCGACATGTCGAACACGTCGCCCGGCGTTACCGTCAGCGGCGCATTCGGCAATAACACAAAATCGCCGCGTACAAGAGTATGCCCTTCATATACGCCAACCTTCTGCGGCGTTACCGCCACCACCATCACCCTCAACTTGCCGTTGAATGAATCGGGCACTTGCCACGACAGCGTCTCACCATTCGGACCGAGATCGATGATGCCCGACCAGTATGCTACCGCTGGATCACGCTTGCGCTTGAACGGATTCAGAAAACGCCCTGTCGTACCCTCGGCATCGCCACCCGGAGCCGAAGCCATTAAACGCGAAAACTCGGGGAGAATTAAGTCGAGCAACTGGCTGGTCGACACTTCAAGCGCTCGTTTCTGGAAAAAATAACCGAGTGGATCAGCCGTCTTATAACGCGCTACCTGTAAAATGCCTTCATCGACGGCAAACACCAACGCTTTCGCCGCCTTGCCACTTTTTAGCTTGAATGTCGCTGTCTCGCCAGGTTTTAGCTTCTCCGGCACAACCACGTCGAGCCCCAGTTGGAAATGTTCGCGACTAACCGAAAACGGCACCACGCCATAGGACAGTGGACTCATATAAATCTCGTCCGATCCTGGATCTCGCACGAACGTCACTGTCAAATATGCATTGCCGTCAACATCTTCCGGCAGTCGAATCTTCTGTACTGTGCTGGTCGTCGTGCTGGAAAACCAACGATGCGCATAGACTCTATCCCTTTCGATGGTCATTAACCCACTGCCGGTATAGGGCGCCTCTATCTGCACTTCAATCTCTTCGCCTGGTATGAAATCACCTTTCGACAGCGTCAGTTTCAACTCGGCATTCTTGTCGAGAGAACGCGTCAGATTGGCCTCGCCAATAACGTTATATGCGATACGCGCATATTCCATATTATCGACATCGGTCACCATGTATGTAAACGCGCCCGGCTTCTCGGTCGACAACTTCAGCGAATAACCCGTCGCTGCAATCGTCAACGGCTTCTCATCCAACAGAATTTCTTTCTCCACCGACTGATAGCGGTAAGTGCCGTCGTCTTGCCTGGTCAACACCGATACGTATCGGCGTTCGATACGCTTCAACTTCAACCCCTTCACTTCCCGCTGTTTCCCATCACGGCCAATCGCCAACAGTTCGACTGCACGCGCACTTTCCCGACGCACAAAAGCCAGCTTTCCGTCCGGCTTATAGCCAATCAGGTAATCGAGCCCTGATACCAGTGCTGTTGCCTCACCCGACACACCACGACCACCGTCCGCTTCAAACCCCTGAACGACAACGTGCGCCCAGTATGTCGCCTGCGCAAAACGCTTCAAATCCAAATTCAACGTCGCCACTCCTGCTTCATCGGTCGTCGTCTCGGCCAATTCTTCCGACACCGACTCCTGGGCACGCTGCGGATCGCCAAACAAATAGTCCTTGTAGCGCGGGAATTTCAATATGCCCGGCGTCAGGGACATGGAAGCACGTATGCGACGGTTTTCAGCCGGTGTTCCAAACAAATTCTGCAGCGACACCCCCACTTCCAAATCGTCCGGCGTTACCCAGCCGTCGGTCTTCCCTTGGCTGAAACGTACGTCCATCCGCAAACGATCTGGTTCAAAATCTTGAACACGCACTGTCGTGGAACCCAGCAAGGTGTCGGCCTGGTCATTCTTTATCAGCGATAGCCTAACGGTATATGTGCCTGCCGGCGCGGTATCGAGCGTCGGATGGCGCAGTTCACCCAAACCACTCTCTGACAACCTGATTTTATCGCGCCGCACCGTCAGCCCACGCGCATCAATGAGCTCCAGTTCCAACGGAATACCTGCTATCGATTTTGTCCAATTGGCCGCTCGAACGAGCATCCCTATACGAATTTCCTCTCCCGGTCGATAAATGCCTCGGTCGGAAAACAGGTATGCCGACAGTTGCCGGGCTTCAACCGCATTGACCGCGCCGCCAACATCAAAGCGCGAATAATTCAGTCTGCGCCCAAGTTGATGGTTGCGGCTGTAGGGTAGGAAACTGCTGTCATTGTCCTTGCTGACCAGGAAAAGCATCGGCTCGCGTTCGTTTTTGAAATCATCGAATTTGGGAAACGTCACACGCCCGCTGGAGTCGGTTCGCGCCTGCAACACCGGCAAACCGTTGCGGCCAATGACTTCAACCAAGGCGTCGACAACCGGACCACCACGGTAAATTGACTGCACAAAAAGATCGTAACTCCCATCAACAGACCGCTTCTCAAGAAGCCCCAGGTCACTCACCATTATCAGCCGACTGTCCTTCTCCCCAATAACCTCTTTCGTCTTCGGATCGTAGCCTTGTACATGCAACAGAAAAACACCGCGCCGCGCCTTGAGGTATTCATTCAAATCCAGCGCCTGGTATTGCGGTTTGCCCGGCTCCAACACCTCAAGCGGGGTGATTTTTTCGAAACGCTCGGAAATGTCGATTTCCTCAATACCATTGCAATAATTGTAATAATCTTCATCATCGCCAAATCTCGGTATCGAAAAGCTGCCACTGTTGCGTATGCCCTTGTTGACCAGGTATTGCAGCTGTTGAGGCACCACACGGGAAATGGAATAACGAATTGCCGGAACATCACGCGCCATTACCGATACCTTGCGCTCGCCCGACAACGGCAACAGCGAACCCTTTGACATCATCTGCGCCATAGGCGAAAAAGCCGGTACCTGAAAAACACGCTCCACAGCATCGCCCAGGTAGTAGCCCCCGAAGGCCTTTAGCCCTTTAGGCACTTGAACGTAGATATATTGTTCCGGCTGCGCTTGATAACGGTAACTGAATAGGGTGGATACTTCGTTTTCATTCGGCAACGCTTCCAGTTTCACCGCTTTGCCATGCTTGAGCAGCGCAGCATCTATGTATGCCGTATCGCTGTCGCTCCAGTTATATAGCTGATCGGCGCTCCACCCTTCCGCATATAACGGGCTGCCTTTGGGAGGCTGCTTCGGCAACAGCCAGACTTTCACCGCGTCTTTCGCTTGCTTCTCATGCGTCAACATCGACAGTTCCAGCATCAACACATGCTCCGGTTGATATTGGTCATTGTTGACAATCACCGAATAGAGACTGGAGACTTTCAGCCCATCCAGTCCCGGAATGAATACCCTCTCGCTCAATATTTCACTCGTCGTATTGCCACCAACAAGGGCACGCACGCCTTTGTCAATGCTCACACGTATCGTCTGCGCCTTCTCTGGAGCCGATAGTTGCGTCGAGTGGATGTAGGCGTTGAGTTTTTTGCTGTCGTAGCTTATCTGAAAATCAACCTTCTTTTTTCCAGAGCCAAACAGGCCTTTTCCCTCTCCCTCCATCGCCATGCTTACCCGTTTCTCGAAATCGGCAGTATCCACCGGATGCGTGAAGCTGATGGATGCGACGACTTTCTTGTCTTCGGAATGGGATGGATCTTGATAGAAATAGGCCTTCAGAGAATAAGCTTGAAATTCTGGCGTCTGAAACGTCGTTTTGTAGCTGTTGAAAAGCGCTTCAGGACGAAACATTTTCGGTGAAAATGTTACCGTATATTGAGTGCCCAACACCCAATCGCTTTCAGGTTGGAACGTCAACCTCGCGTCACCATCCCATTGCCACCTGCCTTTCAGCGACGGCGACACCGTAATGTGCTCGCTTGCCACTTCCTTGTCGACACTCTCCAGCGCAGCTACAGCTACCGAAAACGCTATCTTCAACGGGTATACCGTCGGCTCCGCATGGTCGGCAGCAAAATGGGTGCGAGAGGGATTGGTTATGCTCACAACCACTTTCGCGGGCTTGGCTCGCTCAGGCGCTTGGGGTTGCTCCTCCCACCACGCCCATAACCCTCCCAGTACCACCAGCGCTACCACTGCACCGACTAACAAACCCCAATAGCGCCCTATGTGGTATAACAAAGACGGCTTAGAAGTATTCGCAGGAGCTTCAGGAGGGCTTGAAGGCTTCTCCTCGGAAACATCCGAAGGCGTTTCTTCTGAAGGACTCGAAGGTTTCTGCTCGGGAGTATCCGAGGGAACTTCGTCAGGTGGGCTCGAAGGTTTCTGGTCGGAAGCAGTCATGGTGTTTTCTTTGTGCTGAATGTGGATACGAAAAATTTGAGCACCCGTGCTCTTGTCTCACTTCACTTCCACCATGGCGCCATCAGCCTAAACCTCACTCAAAATACTGGCGGATGTGACAACCTGCATGACAATAGGTATTACATTTCAACACGTATTGTACAAATGCTACTTTCCGTTTCTGTAGCTTGGCCCTAGCCTCTGAGTGGCCCTCACGGAAAGGCGAAGTGGAGCAACCCAGCGTTCCTCTGGGCCTACCCCACCTAAAATCCAGATAGGGTAAAATATTCCTCATTAGATAAAAAAGAAGCTTCGCTAGCCGGCCTTTAGGCTTGTACACGCTACATGTGAATGGGCTTGCCCAATGTGGCTTCGGCTGCCTCTTTCATAATTTCAGACAGCGTCGGGTGCGCATGCATGGTGCGCGCAATGTCCTCGGTGGTGCTCTCCAAACGCAGGGCAAGGCAGGCCTCCGCCAACAACTCCGTCGCGTGGGGGCCTACCAAATGTACCCCTAAAACCTCGTCGTATTTTTTGTCGGACACTATCTTCACAAGGCCTATGGCTTGGTTTGAAATGCTCGCCTTCGTAATCGCCGAAAAGGGGAAGAGGCCCGTCTTCACCTCATAGCCCTTCTCCTTCGCTTTCTTCTCCGTCAACCCCACCGAGGCCACTTCGGGGAAGCAATAGGTGGCGCTGGGTATTCTGTCATAGCGTATGGGCTCCACCTTTTCGCCGGCCAAATGCTCCACGGCAAGCAGCGCTTGCGCAGAGGCCACATGCGCCAACATCGGCGTGGGGCATATGTCGCCAATGGCATAGAGGTGCGGCTCCGCTGTGCGCTGAAAAACATCCACGGGGACAAAACCCTTCGCGTCCAACGCAATGGCCGTGTTTTCAATGCCCACGCCAAAAGTTACGGGGGCGCGCCCTACGGCGGACAGGACATATTCCGCTTCGAATAGCTTCTCCTCCCCTCCCTTTTTGGCCAACACCTTGACGCCGGTTTCCCCTACCTCCACCCCCTCCACGGAAACGCCCAGGGCCAAGGTTATTTTTCGCCGCTGCAAATGCTTCTCCAATTCCCTGGCGACGTCCTCGTCTTCAATGGGCAACACTTGAGGCATGTATTCTATCAGCGTCACCTGAGCGCCCAGTTGGTTGAAGATGGATGCAAACTCCGTCCCTACGGCTCCGGCGCCCAACACAATGAGGCTCTTGGGCACCTGCGGAATTTGCAGCATGGCGTCCGAATTCAACACGCGTTGGCCGTCCACCGGCACGCTCGGCAGAGAGCGCGGTATGGAGCCTGTGGCCAATACAATGTGCTTGGCCCCCAACACCTGCTTCGCCTCACCTGAGTCCACCTCCACCTGCCCCTTGCCCAAAAGACGGCCATGGCCTTTGAGTACCGTCACCTTGTTTTTCTTCATGAGGTAGGCAATGCCCGCAGCACCTTTGCTGACCACCTTGGCTTTGTGTGTTTGGGCCGCTGCCCAGTTGATGCGCGGCTTCTCAAGCTCTATGCCGAAAGTCGCCGCTTCGAGGACGTGGGAATAGAGTTCCGCTGTCCACAACAGGGACTTGGTGGGAATGCAGCCCCGGTGCAGACAAGTGCCGCCCAGTTGGCCGTCCTTCTCCACAAGGGCCGTCTTCAACCCAAGCTGCCCTGCACGAATGGCCGCAACATAGCCGCCGGGGCCGCTGCCGATAACGATTAAGTCGAATATTTCAGCCATAGCACACCTCAATGCGTGAGAGTTTCTTGGATTGATAGCACCCTGGTGCTATAGCGCAAGCCTTGCGAGGCAATTGTGCCTTGGGGAAGTTTTTTTGTGCCCCAAACACAGCTTGAAGTCTTTTGGCAGGAGATGCTTTCATGGATGTACTTATACTCGGAGGCGGAATTATTGGTTTGTCTGTTGCCCATCGGCTTGCCCGCATGGGAAAAACCTGCACACTCGTCGACACCTCTCACCCTGGGCAAGAAGCCTCCGCCGCCTCAGGAGGAATGATTGCGCCTCAAATGGAGGCCCACCACCCGGGCCCCGCCTTGGAGTTGGGGCTTGCAAGCCGCAAACTGTGGCCTGAGTTTGTTGCTCAAATCCAAGAGGACGCGCGCATGCCTGTGGAGCTTCGACGCTTCGGCGCTGTGCGTGTGGCCTTGGAGCCCAGCCAGGCCGAAGAGTTGAAACAAACAGCCCAGTGGCAAAAGGCCCAGGGGCTCCAACTGGAGTGGCTGAACCCCCATGAGCTACGCGCCTTGGAGCCCTCCCTCTCCCCCCATATTTTGAATGCCGTCCACTTCCCTGAGGAGTTGCAGGTAGACTCTCCTGCCTTTATGCGCGCCCTCCTCGCCGCCGCCCTCCATGCCGGTGTCGACATTCAACGCAAGAGGGCTCAAGCCATTGTGGAGCGCCAAGGCCGCGTGGTGGGGGCTCTTGTCGAAGGCCAATGCGTGGAAGCAGAGCAGGTGGTTGTTGCGATGGGCGCGTGGACCCCCCTCCTCCAGGGTATCCCCCTGCCCCCCCAGGTGATATTCCCTTGCCGAGGACAAATGGCAGAAGTCGAGCTTCCAAGGCCTTTGTTGAGGCACATTATTATGGCTACAGGCGCCTATGCTGTGCCCAGGACGGATGGTCGGGTGACGCTGGGGAGCACCATGGAAAATGTGGGCTTCGACAAAAGCAATACCCCCTTAGGCCTCCACCATATTTTAGGTATGGCTCAAAATTATTGCCCCCCACTCGGTACAGCCACTTTCCTACGCTGCTGGTCAGGCCTTCGCCCAGCTACCATAGACGGGTCTCCCATCCTCTCCAAAACCCCCCAGGGACTTGTGCTGGCAACCGGACATTTTCGCAACGGCATCGCTTTGGCGCCCATAACAGCACAACTGATTTCAGAGCTTGTCTGCGAAAAGACACCTTCCTTTGACATGACGCCTCTTAGCCACCTACGCTTTGCCAATAACCAAGACTAGAAACAACCATGGCCAGCAACAGCGACACACCTCCCACGCAAAACATCCTCATTGTCGATGACGACATCGCTGTGTGCAAAATGCTTTCCTTGCTGTTGGAGGAAGAAGGCTATCGCTGCACCATCGCCCAAGAGGCAGAAACCGCCCTGGGAATGTTGACAAACACCCCCTTCTCCCTCGTTATTTGCGACATTAAACTGCCCGGGAAAAATGGGACGTGGCTGCTTGAAAAAATCCAAGAGTACCACGCCAACATCCCCGTCATCATGCTCACCGCTTTGGGCGAAACCAAATTGGCCATTGACTGTCTGCACATAGGCGCTTCGGACTACCTCCTTAAACCGCCCAAAATGACGGAGCTTGTCCGCGCCATTGAGCGCGTCAAAGCCCAAAAAAGCATTGAATTGGCCCAGGAGCGCTATCAGCGGGAATTGGAGGCCACGGTTGCCGCCCGTACCCGCGAATTGCAAACGGCTCTCAAAGACGTTAACCAAAGCTACCAAAACACGCTCCTGGCGCTCGTTGCGGCTTTGGATGCACGTGAGCAGGAAACCTCTGAGCATTCCCTGCGCGTCGTCACCTATGCTGTGGCCATCGCAAGGCAACTGAAGTTGAACAGCAAAGAGTTACAAATCATCGGCCGAGGCGCCTTGCTGCATGACATCGGAAAAATCGGCGTCCCAGACGCTGTCTTGCTCAAACCGGGCGAGTTGACGCCCGAAGAATGGGAGCAAATGCGCCGCCACCCCCTCGTCGGCTACCAGATGATAAAATCCATCCCCTTCCTCAGCGAAGCCGCTGAAATTGTCTTAAACCACCACGAGCACTATGACGGGACAGGTTATCCCCATGGACGCTCCAAAGAGGAAATTCCCATCGGCGCACGCATTTTCGCCGTTGCCGACGCCTTGGATGCGATGACGCGAAACCGCCCCTACCGAAAAGGAATGAGCCTTCCTGCGGCCCTCCAAGAGATTACCCGCTATGCCCATAAGCAGTTTGATCCTTTTGTCGTCGAAGCCTTCTTGTCCATTGGCGAAAATGAGTTACTTCGCATTTGCGCCGAAATCAACAGCCAACCCTTGTGGCATGAAGCTTTGACAGACCGACTCGTGAGTGCTGACTTCCAATAAGGCTGATGATTTTTGACACCCACCATAGAGCCATGTCGGACTTGCGCCTCTCCCTGACAGACAGGTGCAACCTGCGCTGCTTCTATTGCATGCCGCGTACGCATTATAGCTGGCTGGCCAAAGCGGATTTGCTTTCTTTTGAGGAAATTTCTTCCCTCGTCACCCTCTTCCTCGCTTTGGGTGTCCGCAAATTGCGCCTCACAGGTGGGGAGCCTTTGCTGCGCAGCGAGCTTGTGAAACTTGTCCATCTGTTGGCCTCAAAGCCACAATTGGAAGACTTTGCTCTCACCACCAACGGCGTCGAGCTGGCCCCTGTGGCTGTGTCCCTCAAAGAAGCCGGCTTGCACAGACTCAACGTGAGTTTGGACAGCCTGCAACCCAAACGCTTTGAGCACATATCCAAACGCGACAGCCACCGCCAAGTGCTTTTGGGCATTGACACTGCCGCCCAAGCAGGCTTTCCAAAAAAATTGAAGTTGGACACCGTCGTCATTCGTGGCTTCAATGACGATGAGTTGCCCGCCTTGCTCCAATTTGCAAATGAGAGAAACGCAGAAATCCGCTTCATTGAATATATGGACGTCGCGGGTGCGCTGAATTGGTCTTGGGAGCAGGTGGTGACGCAAACAGAAATGCTGCAACACATTGAAAAAAGCTTCGGCCCCACCCTCCCCCTGGAAGAAGCCCACGCCGCCCCCGCTAAACGCTATCAACTCGCCGACGGCAGCACCTTCGGCATCATCGCCTCCGCTTCCGCTCCCTTCTGCGAAAACTGCAACCGCCTGCGCTTGAGTGCGGACGGCAAATTGTTTCCTTGCCTCTATGCCAGCGAAGGCTTGGACTTGAAAAAAGAATTGCGCGCTGGGAAAACACACGCGCAATTGCAACAACGCATTGCCTCCTTCTGGGAGCAGCGTCGTGAAAAAGGCGCAGAGCAGAGGCTTTTGCAAGAAAACCGAAAGGCTTTCAAAACAGAAAAAGAGCTTCTTGAAAATCCCCACCTTGAAATGCATAAACGTGGGGGCTAAAGCCAAAACCCTGTTTGAAGCTTTTTCGAGTCCGACATGCCCTCCTCCCTTATTCAAGCCACCCCTGAAGAGCAGTTTCTGGAAGTTACCCGTGCAAGCTTGGAGCTTCACTCCAAAGAAGAGCTTCTGGAAAAATTGAAACGCTCCTTTGCTGAACAGAAACCGCTGACGGTTAAGGTGGGGTTTGATCCAAGCCGGCCTGACTTGCACCTGGGACACAGCCTGCTGCTCATGCGCATGCGCCGCTTTCAACAGTTTGGCCACAAAATCGTCTTTCTGATTGGCGACTTCACAGCGATGATTGGAGACCCTTCAGGGAAAAATTTGACGCGGCCGGCCTTGCAACGAGACGAAGTCGCCGCCAATGCCGAAACCTATAAGCAACAGGTTTTCAAAATTTTGGACCCTCAAACAACCGAAATCCGCTTCAACTCAGAATGGCTGGACTCCCTCGGCACCGAAGGGCTTGTGCGCTTGGCTGCGCATTATTCCGTCGCCAGAATGCTGGAGAGAGACGACTTCAAACAGCGCTTTCGCGAAGGACGCACCATCTCCTTGCATGAATTCCTCTATCCGTTGCTCCAAGCCTATGACTCGGTGGCGCTGAAGGCCGACGTCGAAATGGGCTCTACGGACCAAATTTTTAACCTGCTCGTGGGCCGCCACCTCATGAGAGATTATGGGCTTGCACCTCAAGTCGTCATGACAGGCCCCATCTTGGAAGGCACGGACGCGCATATGGAAGAAGGAAGGCTTGTCGGCGAAAAAATGTCAAAAAGCCTTGGGAATTATATTGGAATTGATGAGCCGCCCGAGCAGATTTTCGGCAAACTCATGTCCATTTCAGACGAGTTGATGTGGCGCTATTTTGAATTGCTCTCTTCCAAAAGCACTCCAGAGCTTGCCGCTTTGAAACAAGCCACGCACTCCGGAGACAAAAACCCGAAGGACGCCAAAACAGAGTTGGCCTTTGAAATGACAAAACGCTTCCACAGCCACCAAGCCGCACAAAAAGCGGCAGCGGATTTTGAGCAGCGTTTTTCTCGCAAAGAGATAGATGCCCAGAGTTTTCCATACCGAGAATTGCAGCTTCATGGAGCTTCCAAATGCGCTCTTGCCAAAATTCTTGCGCAAACACAGCTGGCGGATTCGGCCTCCCAAGCACGCAGACTCTTGGAGCAAGGCGGCGTGCGACTAAATCAACACAAAGTCAGTGACGCTAAAGCAGAGTTAGAAGAGGGTGAATATTTCCTGCAAGTGGGTAAACTTAAAGGCCTGCGGCTTAAATTATTGCCTTAGCCCCTACGGCTAGCTCCTCTAAAGCACCCGCTACCTCCGCTGCTAACAGGCTTGCAGCTTGCTGCGGGTTTGCTGCTTCATAGACAGGTCGGCCCACAACCAGCAAATCCGCCCCGGAAAGGATGGCTTGCCTCGGGGTTTGTGTGCGGGATTGGTCCGCCTTCTGCCCCCCCTGAGGCCTTAGGCCGGGGGTGCATAACACCACCCCGTTGCCCAGACGCTGCCTCAAGGCAGTGGCTTCTTCTACAGAGCATACCACCCCCCCCACCCCAGCTTCATGGGCTAATAGGGCTAAACGTTCTACTTGAGAAGCCAGCCCCCCTGCTCTAAACCCCAAGGCCTCCATGTCCGCCTCCCCTATGGAAGTCAATACCGTTACGGCCAACAGTTGGGGGGGCTTATGGCCAGCAAGGGCAGCCCCCTTCGCCGCTCCTTCCAACGCAGCACAAAGCATGGCCCTTCCACCTGAAGCGTGTACCGTCAAGTAGTCCACGCCCATGGCCGCTGCACGCTGCGCAGCCAAGTGGATGGTGTTGGGTATGTCATGCAGCTTGAGGTCCAAAAAAACACGCGCCCCAAGCTTGCGGAAAACTTCCACAGCCTTGGGGCCATGCTCAACAAAGAGAGAAAGGCCGACTTTCACCACTCCAAAATGCACAGCCACTTCAGAATAAAGCCGCTGTGCCAAGTCTAAAGGGAGGTCCGCCGCTAAAACCAGCTTTTGAGGGGCAGGCCTCACTGGGCTTGCAACTCTTGTTCTATTATTTCTTTGAATTTTTCAATGGGGTAGGCGCCACTCAACAATATGCCGTTAATGAAAAATGCCGGTGTCCCACTCACCCCCGCTGCCTTCCCCGCCTCCATGTCCTTTTGGACGGTTTCAGCATGTTTTCCAGAGTCCAAGCACTCAGCAAATTTGAGCTCATCCAAAGACAAAGTCTTGGCGTGCTCCTTTAAGTCTTCCACTTCCAATTTGCCTTGGTTATCAAACAAAATGTCATGGTATTCCCAAAATTTGCCTTGCTCATCCGCACAAAGCGCCGCTTGGGCAGCTTTGGGCGCCTTGGAATGAAACTCTAAAGGAAAATGACGGAAATGCAACTTCACTTGGGTTGGGTAGGCCTTCACAATTTCTGCAATTGTCTTGGAACCTTGCCGGCAATAGGGACATTCAAAATCCGAAAACTCAACAATGGTGACTTGGCCCTTCTCCGGTCCCACAGAGGGCCCTAGGGCCTCTATGTCCACACGCTTCGCTTCAAAAACCAATATAAATTTAAAGTTGGCCTCTTCTAACCAAGCCTCCTGAAGCTCTTGAGCTACTTTGGCGCCGGATTGACTCTTGAGGTAGTTTTCAATGTCCCCCCGTACCTGCTCAAATGTCGTGCCTGGCGGCAACCGAGCTTGACTGGCTTCAAACAAAGCCATCGCCTCTGCCTCTGTTGGAGGCTTCGTGCGCATCTGAAGCTCCATATCCATCAACTCTTTGGATGGAATACCTTTTTCTTTCGCCTTCTCTTCGAGAATGGCCTTGAAAGCCATCCCCGAGGCAGCACGTTTTCGGGCCTCATGCAAAGACTCTCCAAGCTCTGCGTCTATCTCTTTGAGCGTCAGTGTCTTATCATTAAACGTAGCAGCAACCATTCCAATGTCTTGAGCAGAACGACTCGCTGCACCCTTGCCTTTTGAAGGTGTGCACGCATTCAACCCAAAAACGAAAACCAACGAAGCAACCAATGCAACCATATGAGAATGTTTCGACATGCCTAGGGCTCATATGCCGAAATATGGCTAACCGCAATGACAATCTGGCAGTGTCTCCCTTTGTCGTCATAGAGTGACAGGCTCGTTTTGGCTTAGCTCGTCCACTTCCGTGCACGCCCCCCACAACAACCTCGCC
This sequence comes from Cystobacterineae bacterium, assembly GCA_009781495.1. Taxonomy (GTDB): domain Bacteria; phylum Myxococcota; class Myxococcia; order Myxococcales; family Myxococcaceae; genus WRKR01. Next base: position 108,589 of record WQYA01000001.1, on the reverse strand, counting down.
TTCCTCTAACTGGGATACTGCCCGGCATTTAAAAATGACACACCGCCCACAATTTTAAGTGTCGGTTCGCTGGGCTGAGCTTGTTATGCAATGTGCGGTGAAGGTGAAAGCACACCGTGAATCCATGCAGAAACCGCTTCTTCCGGCTTCAGCCTCACCAACTCAAAGGCATTGGGGTCCGCCAACACGGCTTTGACCAATTGCTGGTTTAACGTGTGCCCCGTCTTGTAGGCCGTCAAGTGCGCCAGCAAAGGCTTGCCCAACAAAGCCAAATCACCCAGGGCATCCAAAAGCTTGTGGCGAACAAACTCATCCGGAAAACGAAGGCCCTCGGAATTGAGAATGGAGAATTTGTCGATGACCACCGCATTCTCAAGGCTTCCACCTTGGGCCAGGCCAATGTGCTTCAGTTTCTCTATGTCCTGCAGAAAACAGAAGGTTCTGGCCCTCGCCAATTCGTTCACAAAAGACTCTGGGGTTATCTTCATTCCATAAGTCTGGTCCGTAATGAGCGGATGCTGAAAGTCGATGGTGCAGTCCACACGAAACTCAGAGGCAGGCGCCAATGACGCAAACTTGTCTCCGCTTCGGACGGTCACCGCCTTTTTTATAACCATATAAGTCTTGGGCGCCCCTTGCTCCCTCACCCCGGCTTCTTTTAACAATGCTACAAAAGGCGCGGCACTCCCATCTAAAATGGGCAACTCCGGCCCATCCACCTCTACCCGCGCATTGTCTATCCCTAAGCCCCCAAACGCCGCCATTAAATGCTCAACCGTACCAACACCTTCCCCCTTTTGCCCCAGCGTCGTCGCCAAGGAAGTGTCCAAAACTTTTTCGGAACGCGCAGGAATGGTGGGCTTGCTCGGCAAATCCTCTCGCACAAAAACAATCCCACTGTCCACAGGAGCAGGGGAAACTACCAAACGCACAGGTTTTCCAGAATGTAACCCTATGCCCGAGCAAGAAACAGACCGCCTCAATGTCAACTGCCAACCAGAGATCATAAAAAATCAACTCTCCTAAAACCACCAAGAGAAGCATATATCCACTACGCTCAAACTTCTACTTCTCTCAATGGGATAAAAACCACTGCTTTATTCATGAGACAGTTGTCTTCTTTGGGGAACATATATCATCAAAAAATAAATTTACTGCTTTATCCGACTTTTTCCCTCTTGGCGTTCGCGCAGCCTATATATCCCCACGTCCTCTCTGTGGCAATACGGCCCCTCGGTGTCCTTTGCAACAAACCTTGTTGCAACAAAAAAGGCTCGCACACCTCCTCCAATGTCTCCCTCTCCTCCCCCAATGCCGCAGATAAAGTCTCTATCCCTACGGGGCCCCCTCCAAATTTTTCAACCAAAGTCTTTAAAAATCGCCTGTCCATCAAATCCAAACCCTGTTTGTCCACCTGAAGGCGATCCAAAACTTGACAAGCCAATGCCAGGTGTATGCGGCCTTGACTCTGTATTTGAGCAAAATCCCTCACGCGTCGAAGCAGACGAATCGCAATCCGTGGCGTCCCGCGTGAGCGTCGCGCAATCTCTGTGGCCCCTTCCGCTTCCAATTGCACAGCAAGCATCTTCGCAGAACGACGCAAAATACGCACCAATTCTTCTTGAGTATAGAATTCCAGGCGCTCCTGTATGTGAAAACGATTCCTCAGCGGCGAAGTCAACAAACCCACGCGCGTCGTCGCCGCAACCAACGTGAAGGGCGCCAAATCTATCTTCATCGCCCGCGCCGCCGGGCCAGAGTCGATGGTTATGTCCAAACGATAGTCTTCCATCGCCGGGTATAAATATTCTTCAACAACAGAGCTTAGACGATGAATCTCATCGACAAAAAGAATGTCCCCAGGCGCTAAATTGGTCAGTATCCCTGCTAAATCTCCCTTCTTTTCTAAAGCAGGCCCCGATGTAATGTGTAGGCCTACCCTCATCTCCGTCGCTAAAATATGCGCCAGAGAAGTCTTCCCTAGCCCCGGAGGCCCTGAAAATAAACAATGATCCAAAGCCTCTCTGCGCTCTTGCGCTGCTTTTACATAAATTTTAATCTTTTCTATAATCTCTGCTTGGCCTACATAATCTTCAAAGCTTCTGGGACGTAGGGACAACTCTGTGCGTATGTCCTCTTTGGAGCATTCAGGCTCTAACTCAGGAGTTTTTCGTTTTGCCAAAGTGCTTCACCGTCCTCTTTCAACGCCTGCAATGCCTCAAAGACTCTTTGAGCAGAGCTTCAAGCCCAGCTTCTTCGCCCAAACTGTCTACGGCCAAAAGCACGGCCGCACGCGCTTTGTTCTCCTTGTAGCCCAAATTGACAAGCGCGGAAACAAGATCCGTGGGCACCGGAACAGCCACGCTCACACTGGGCATGCTCATCCCCGTGGAAGCCGCAGGCAAAGCAGCTACCTTGTCTTTGAGCTCCAAAACCAAGCGCTCCGCCGTCTTCTTCCCCACCCCATGCAACTGCGTCAAACGCGCCGAATCCCCTCCGCGCAACGCCGCGCAAAGTTCGTCAATGCCTATGCCCGAAAGAATTCCCAGGGCCAACTTCGGGCCTATGTGAGAAACGGAAGTTAACAGCATAAACATAGCCTCTTCGGCTTGCTCGGCAAAACCATATAAGTCAATGGCGTCCTCGCGCACCAGCGTGCGTATCCTCACACGCGCCGGCTCGCCCAAAGCAGGCAATTGAGATAAGGTTTGTGCAGAGCAAAAAACACGGTAGCCTACGCCGGCTACGTCAATCACCACTTCATCCTTGGCTTTGTCTTCTAGTACCCCAGAGAGTCGGGCTATCATTTGGCTTCCTTCGGGGCGACGTAACTCTTTTTCAAACGTTCGGCAAATGAAGAAGCGGCGGCCTTCGCCGCAGAGGCCTTGGAAAGGGAACTCCCCATCCCCAACACAACATGCGCATGACACAACGCAATCGCTAACCCGTCATAGGCATCCGCCCTCATCGACTGCTCGGGTAAGTCTAATAACATCCTTACCATACGCTCTACCCCGCCTTTGCTGCCACCCCCCCCTGCCCCTACGGCCCTCTTGATACGTGAAGCACTGTATTCATAGAGGGGCGCCCCCCCCTGCGCCGCTGCCAATACCGCTACGCCTCGCGCCTGGCCAAGCAATAAAATGCCCCGCGGGTTCTTCTGCTTGCCGAAAAAAACTTCCTCAATGGCTACAGCATCGGGCCTGTGCTTGCGCAACAACTCCGAAAGCCCTTCAAAAATATGCAGAAGCTTTTCGTCCAAACGTTGCAGGTGTATGGCCCGCAATATACCACAGTCCAAACAACGGTAGGCGTGGCCCTCAACCTCAATCACTCCAAAACCCACAAACCTGCTTCCTGGATCTATGCCGAGTATGCGCATGCTCTTCCCGGGTTATGCGTCCTCAAACTCTCCGCCTCGTTTCAAACCTCGGAAATGGCATCCATCGTCGCATCGTCCATCTCAAAATTCGAAAACACATTCTGCACGTCGTCATGCTCCTCCAACAGCTCCAACAACTTCATCAGCTTCCCCGCCACCTCCCCCTCCACCTTGGCCAGCGTGCTGGGGAAATAGTTCCACCGCGTCGCGCGCGGCCGAAGCGCCTTCTGCTCCAAAGCCTGCGCCACTTGCTGCAAGTCCCCAGGCAAAGTGTGCAACTCCCAACCCTCCCCCTCTACAAATATAACATCCTCCGCCCCCGCTTCTATGGCCTTGCCCATGACCTCCTCCTCACTCAAAGAGGCCTCCACCCCAATCACCCCCTTCTTCTCAAATAAAAAACGGACCGAGCCCGCCGCCGCAAGGTTGCCCCCATACTTGGAAAACAGGGAGCGTATGTCCCCCGCTGTGCGGTTTAAATTGTCGGTTAGGCACTCTACCAATACGGCTACGCCACCTGGAGCGTAGCCCTCGTATATCATCTCCTCTAGAGCTGAACCCCCTAACTCCCCTGTCCCCTTTTTTATGGCACGCGAAATGGTGTCGTTGGGCATGTTGGCTTCTCGTGCCGCTTGGACGGCAAGCCTTAGGCGCGCATTGCTCGCAGGCTCGCCGCCGCCTTGCTTGGCCGCAACCGTAATTTCACGTATCAACTTCGTAAACAACTTGCCTTTGCTGGCCCCTTGGGCCGCTTTCTGGCGCTTTATTTTGGTCCATCGGTTGTGGCCTGACATGTCCACTCCTTCGTTGTGTCTCTTCGGTTTCTAGAGACGCTCCACGGAAAATACCCCATCCAGTTTCTCAAGGCTGCGCATCAACTCGTTCAGCTGCTTCAAGTCGCTGACGCCCACCTCGAAAGTATTCACCGCACGAGCATCTCCTGTGGCGCGACAATTGGCTTGGGAAATGTTGACGTCACGCTTCGAGAAAGTGTTGGAAATCTCCGCCAACACACCTGGGCGATCTGTCGTCAATACACGTAAGCTCACCCTCCTCTTGAAACCTTCGTCCACGTTCCACTCCACGTCAACACTCCTGTCTGGATCCGTCGACAAGGCCTTGGGACAACCCAACACATGCACCGTGGCCCCTCTGCCGCGCGTAATAAAACCAACAATGGGGTCTCCCGGCACGGGGTTGCAACAGCGGCCAAAACGTACCAATACGTCGTTAATTCCTGCTATGCTTACACCGCTGCTGCTGGACTTTTGGCCGACTATCTTCTTGGCAAAACTCGTCATCTTGCCAATCCCATCCCCCAATAAATCCGTTACGCTTCCCATGCTGCTGCGGGAAACGGGCTCCTTGTTCTCCTCACCGAAAAGCTTCTCCGCCATCTGCACGGCAGAAACCTTCCCGTAGCCAACAGCAGCCATCAAGTCATTCTCGGAGCGGTAGCCCTGGCTCTCAGCCAGAGCCTTCATTCTGCCTGCTTTGCTGAGTCTGTTGCGGTTCAAAGAGAATTTTCGAAATTCTTTGTCCACCAACTCATTGCCCAACTTCAGGCTGATTTCTCGCTGCTGCTGCTTAATAAAACCACGAATACGCTGCTGCGCACGGCCCGTCTTCACAAAGTTCAGCCAATCGCTCGACGGGTGCGCCTGCGGGTTGGTCAACACCTCCACCGTGTCCCCATTCTTCAGCTTGTAGCGCAAAGGCACTATCTTCGCGTTCACCTTCGCGCCCACACAACGGTTGCCTACGTCAGAGTGAATGGCATAGGCAAAATCCACAGGCGTCGCACCCCTCGGCAATGCGCGCACTTCCCCCATGGGTGTGAAGACAAACACCTCGTCCGTAAACAAATCCACCTTCACCGTGTCCAAAAACTCGCGCGAATCCTTCACATCCGTCTGCCACTCCACCAACTGACGCAACCAGGCAAAGGCCTCATTGCTTTTGGCCGCAAATTTTCCCTTGGCCCCAACACTCTTCCCCTCTTTGTAGGCCCAGTGCGCCGCAATCCCTTCTTCGGCAACCCGGTGCATCTCCTTCGTGCGAATTTGAATCTCTATCCGCTCGGACAAGGGCCCTATCACCGTCGTGTGCAAGGACTGGTAGAGGTTGGGCTTCGGAATCGCAATGAAGTCTTTGAATCGCCCCGGTACAGGCTTCCACATCTGGTGCACCAACCCCAGCGACTCATAACACTGGGCCAATTCATCAACAACAATGCGAAAAGCAATAATGTCGGAAATCTGATCAAACTCAATGTTCTGGTTGCGCATCTTTCTATAAATGCTCGAAAGATGTTTGAAGCGGCCGGCAACCGTGGCTTCAATGCCCTCCCCTTTGAGTTTCTGCGAAATCACCTCGCATACTTCGTCAATGTATTTGTCGCGCTCCCGCTGCTTGCTCTGCACCTGCTTCAGCAAGGCATTATATTCGGTGGGTTTGAGGTATTTGAAGGACAAATCCTCCAGCTCCGCCTTTATCCAGCCTATGCCTAAACGGTTGGCTAACGGAGCAAAAATGTCTACCGTCTCACGCGCAATCCGTACCTGCGCCTCCTCCTTCATATGGTCCATCGTCCGCATGTTGTGCGTGCGGTCTGCCAACTTCACAAGTATCACCCGTATGTCCTTGGCCATCGCTACCAACATCTTCCGAATGTTCTCCGCCTGCTTCTCCTCGTGCCCCAAATTCGCCGCAGCAGAATATTTCGAAAGCTTCGTCACACCGTCTACGATGGACAACACTTCTGGACCAAACAGCTCCCTCAATTCTTCTTCCGTCGCCAGCGTGTCTTCCAAAGTGTCATGCAAAAGCCCAGCTACTATCGACGCTTCATCCAATCGCAACTGCGCCAACAATCCCGCAACTTCCAATGGGTGTATTAAATAGGGTTCTCCGGATTTGCGCGTCTGGCCTTGGTGTAACTTGGCAGAATACACATAGGCCTTTTTGATCATTTCCAGATCTGGATTCGGGTGATAAGAATTGACCCGTTGCAAAATGTCACTTAGCCGTATCAATGATCAAGATGCTACCGTGGAGGGGATGGGTCCGGCAATGCCTTCTCGCTTTGCCTCTTGCCTAAACCCGTTCTTAATTCGTATACCGAGGTGGTCATGGCGTCGCTTTTGTTTAATAACTTAGGCATCATCTGTCCAGTTTGTCACTTCCTTAGCACGGCCGCTTCCCGCCAGTGCCCCTGTTGCGGAAAAACCCTCTGGGAAAACCCGCCCGCTACGCCCCTGCCCCTGGCTCCCCAAAGGCCTAGCCCTTCCTCCGTTAATATCCACGCCCCTGCCCTTCCCCCTCCTATCTCCCCTGCCCCTTCCCAACACCTCCCCCCTATCTCCCCCTCCGCCCTCTTGCCCCCAGCCCCTATACCTCCTACGCATACCCCTCCAGATGCCGCACTTTATGCCACAACTCAGATGGAGGCCTCTTCTGCCTATTACCCGGCACCTACCCCTCCTTATCCCCCTCCCCAGGAAAAACGCCCCGCCTCCCCTTCCCAACGCTTCTCCCCCTTCTCCTCTAAACCCTATGCCGCCCTCCTCGCCCTCACGGGTACCTATAGAGGCCAACGCTTCGCCCTCCACCAAAGCATGCAAATAGGCCGCCTCCGCGGACAATTGCTCTTCACCGACGACCCCTTCGTCTCCCCTCTCCACGCTACCTTGTGGGTCCATAACCACCAAATTTATGTCCGCGATGAAAGCGGCGTCTCCGGCATTTATGTCAGCATCCAAAAACAGGAAACCATCGCCGCTCAACAAAAATTTTGCGCCGGCATCCGCTTGTTCCGCTACCTCGGACAACTGCCTCCTACACCCCCCTATATCCCCGGCCGCCTCGTTATCCATGGTACCCCTGTCCCTGTAGATCAGGCCAACTATGCCATTGAAGAAATCCTCGTCGGCGATAGGCCCGGCCGCAGCTTCGTCTCCTCAGGCCCCAGCCTCTTCATCGGCACTACCAAGTGCGATCTCTCCTATTCCCTCGACGAAGGCATGGCCCCACGACACTGCGAACTCATTCTCATGCCCCAATCCGCTACCCTCTGCGATTTCTCCAACGGCTTGGGCACCTATGTGCGCATCCCCGGAGACCGCCTCCTCCTCCCAGGAGACCGCTTGCGCATCGGACAGCAAATCCTTCAACTCGAAGCCCCATCCTAAACCACTCCATTCCCTCCCCCCCCCTTCAAAATGAACTCCTGAAAATCCATGCAAACCAAAAAACCATCCGTAACCATCCACGTCGTCCGTGCGGATGGGGGCACTGAAAATGTATACCCCATGAAAACAGATGTGTTGCTCTGCGGCCGCGCAAGCGAACTCAGTCTGCCCGACGACCCCTTCATCGCCGATGTCCAAGTCCGCTTCTTCTTCTCCGGCGGACGCCTCGCTATTGAGGATATTGGCGGCGGCAATGGCGTGTTTACGCGCTTGAGGCAAGAACGCGAAATCTCCCCAGGCAGCGAAATACGCGCCGGACGCCAACGCCTCCTCGTCGAAGCTATCCCCCCCCTCTCCTCTAGCCCCGACGGCACCACCGCCTGGGGCTCCCCCGACATCGGCTATCGCTTCCGCCTCGTCCAAATCCTCGAAGGCGGTATACGCGGCGCCGTCTTCCCCCTCAAAATCGGCGACAATACCCTCGGACGCGAAACCGGCGATATCTATTTCCTAAATGACAGCTTTATCTCCGGTAGACATGCCGTCATCTCCGCCTCCCCTGAAAAACTCACCATCCGAGACGTCGGCTCCTCCAACGGCACCTTCCTGCGCCTGGCCGCCCCCACCTTCGTCGAACCCAGCGACCAATTCCTCCTCGGCCGCCAACTCATGCGCGTGGATATTCAAAATTAGGCAACATCAGGCAACTTTAGGCAATATTAGGTAAATTCAGGTCAATTTAGGCAAATTTAAGACGATAACCCCTTCTTTTCACCCATAGGAACGCTCCTTCTTCTCCTGCTCCTCTTTGCAGCGAATGCAAAGCGTCGTCACAGGACGCGCCTCCAGGCGTTTGAGAGAAATGTCTTCTTCACAGCGCTCGCAAATCCCAAAACTGCCCTCTTCAATGCGAACCAGCGCACGCTCAATTTTCTTGAGCAAAAATTTCTCTCTGTCGCGCAAACGAAATACCATGCTTTGCGCATACTCACTTGAAGCCAAATCAATCTCATCCGGAAGGTCGTCCGTGTCAAAATTGGATTCTTCCATTAAGGTTTTCTTGGCGTTTTCCAGGAGCGCAATCTTGCTGTCCTCAAGCATCTTCTTAAAACGCTTCAAGTCCTTTGAATTCACCGGGAGACTCCCTTCTGTCGCAGAAACAACATTCTTAATCCTTAGAGCATTAAGCATTCCCGTTCCTCCTGTCAAGGCAAGCTGTATTCATGCTAAAATGAGATGACCGCATGCCGAATACAAATAAACTCAGCCTTGACTTTTTGCGCGCAGCCATAAAGCTGGCCAACAGCACAGGAATAGACCACCTGCTCTATGTCTCCGACATCTTCATCCCTTCAAAAGAGTTGCGCGGAAAAGCTTGCAAAAAAAAGCTGATTTATGCAGTGACTTCCGAAAAATTGGCCGAGCGCCTGCGCAAACAAAAATATTCTGTCGTCCTGGTGCCCCCCTATGACTATTCCAGGGCTGAACGCATAAAAATCGCTCTGATTGCGGCAACCTCCAGCGAGAAAATTAAAAACAAGGACATTAGCCTATGTGTCACGGGCCTCATTGGAAGACCTATAGACACACTCATGCAAGTCCAGGTCGGCAACGCACTCGACAAAAACGTCGCTGTGGAAGGCGTTAAACTCGGAGAGCGGTTTAACTCCCAAGTCATTGACGCCCTCATCCAATTGGCCATGCAAATCGGCCAAGAAGGTTTTGAAGGACACCCCATCGGCACCATCCTCACCATCGGCGACTGCGAAACCGTTATGTCCAAAAGCCGCCAGCTTACCCTCAACCCCTTTCAAGGTATTCCTGAAACAGAACGCAATATTTTAGATCCGAAAATTCGCGAAGCCATTAAAAATTTCTCCGTGCTGGACGGCGCCTTCGTCATCCGAGAGGATGGTGTCGTCCTCGCCGCAGGCAGATATTTGACGGCCATTGACGACAATGTCCAGGTCCCCTTGGGACTGGGCGCTCGCCATACCGCCGCCGCCAGCATCACCTCTACCACCGAATGCCTCGCCTTGGCCGTCAGCCAAACTTCAGGCGCTGTACGCTTTTTCAAAGACGGCGCCATTATTCTTGAGCTTCACCAAGCAAGCCGACGTATTTAATTCCATAGGAACCCCAGCACATTCTGTGCTAGGCGTATGTTCGGTCCTTAGCCACTTCACCTCAACAGAAAACCCATGGGAAAACTCTCTCTCGAAGTTCCGCACTCTCTTCCTCCACAAGAAGCTCTGCAACGCATCACCGCTCTGGTCGAGCATTGGTACAGCAGATATGGTTTCCAGAAAAATTGGACGGACAATGCCTGCCAACTCAAGGGAAACTTCATGGGCATTCAACTGGAAGCCGAAATTTATATCCTTGAAGACAAAGTCAGCGGCTCTGCCAGCGATCCGGGCTTCTTGCTTCGAGGACCTGCCCATAAATATCTGTCTAAAAAAATGGCTGAATACCTTAACCCTCAGCTGTCCCTTGAGGAAATTCTACGCCAGGACGCTTAAATCCTTCGGTAGAATATGGAAACCTTCCGGTAGACGATGGAACTTTTAGCCAGGGCATTCCATCTCCCGTTAGGATGGTTTAATCCTCGGGTAAAATACCCTCCCCTCCTCCCTCCTTCAAAAAAAACCGGCCCCCTCTGAAGGAGCCGGCTTAAAAAGTCGGGGCGACTGGATTTGAACCAGCGACCACTTGCACCCCAAGCAAGTGCGCTACCAGGCTGCGCCACGCCCCGAAACTCTACAACCGCGCCCTTATGCCCAGCTCAAAGCCCAAAGTCAAACAAGGAATGTAAAATTAGACCGCACCTGCGGGCGCCTCACCCGAAGACTTCGTGTTGAGGTCCCCTTTCAACACCTGGCTTAGGCGAAACGTCAAACGATGGCGCGACGCTATCTCCAACGCATCCCCCGTCTGAGGGTTTCTTCCTATCCGCGATTTTTTATAGCGGACTTGGAAATTGCCAAAGCCGGAAATTTTCACCTTCTCGCCTCGCTCCAACGCATTTTTCAACAAGTCGAAAACATATTCGACTATCTCCGCGGATTCTTTCTTCGAGAAGCCTACGCGCTCGTAGACACTCTCAATAATGTCTGCTTTCGTCATAATTCAATAACTTACAGAGGGCGCTCCCTATGTCAACAACGGCTTTAGGAAAACATCTCTATTTTCCTAAAACTTTCTGGAAGCCCCCCCGCCTAGACACGCAGGTGTCCACCTAAAACCCTCGAAATTTCCTCAATAATTTTCTCGTGGGCTTGGGTGGCTTCTGCATCGGTCAGCGTGCGCTCGGGACTTCTATAGCGCAGGGCAAAAGCAAAACTTTTCTGGGTTTCCGGAATGGGTTTGCCAAAATAAACATCAAAAAGCTGGACTTCTTCCAACAAAGGCGCTCCCGCTTTCTGAATCAGCTGCACCACCGTTTCATAGCTGCACTCCCGCGGCAATACCACGGCCAAATCCCTCAACACGGCCGGGTGCTCGCCGGACGCGCATGGACGCGGTTGCCAGGAAGCGTGCGGCATCCACTTCTCAAACTCCAACTGAAACAAAAAAACATGGGAAGGCACGTCCATGCGCTTGGCTACGCGGGGGTGTAGCTCCCCTAGGCTGCCTATGGCCTTATCCCCTATATAAATAGAGGCGCTGGCCCTAGGGTGGTAGCAGGCGGCTTCTAAGGGTTTAAAATATACCCCTTCTGTTTTTAGGGCCCCTAGCAGGGACTCCACTACCCCCTTTATGTCATAAAAGTCATAAGCCTCTGTGGCTGTCGTCCATGTACGTTTCCCCATACGCAAACCCCACAATAGGCCCGCTAACTCGCGACGCTCCACCGCCGGGGCTAGGCTCCCCCTCCCCCCCTCCAGGCGGGGAAAATAGCTGCGCCCCACCTCAAACAAAGCCGCGGACTCCGCTTGGCGGCGCTTCGCACGGCCAATGTTCTGCAACAGCCCCGGAAACAAACTGGTGCGCAAAACAGACATCTCCGCACTCAGGGGGTTTTGTAATGCCACAGGGGCTTGCCCCATACCCAAAAGCTTCAAATGAGAGGGGTCGGCAAAGGAATAGTTCACCACCTCACTCAACCCCATGCCGCGCAAACATTGGCGCGCCTGCCGCTCCCAAAAAAGCGCGTCAGGCAGCTGCGCAGGGCGCAACATACGCGGGGGGGAGGGGGGTATATGCCCATAGCCATAAATGCGGGCTACTTCGGCGGCTAAGTCCTCCTCCCCTAATAAGTCGCTACGCGAGGCCGGTATTTCATAAACCCCCTCACCTTGCTTTTTTAAACCTAGGGCTAGGAGTATGCGCTCCTTCTCCCCCTCCTCTACCCCACAACCTAACAGCTGGTGGAGTTTGGAGGAGCGCAAAGGCACCCCCCTCAATGGCTGCGGCGCGGGGTAGGCTTCAAAAATCTCCCCTGCTAAACGCCCCCCGCCTAACTCGGCCAAAAGCCCTGCCGCACGCCTTAACACAGCGTGCGTTTGAGAAATGTCTACGCCGCGCTCAAAGCGGTAGGAGGACTCCGTCTGCAAGGCGTGGCGCTTGGCCGTCTTGCGTATGTGCGTGGGGGAAAACACGGCGCACTCCAACAAAACGCTGCGCGTGTCCGCGCTCACTTCGCTGTCCTTGCCCCCCATTACACCCGCCAGCGCCAAGGGACGCTCCCCATCACAAATCAACAAGTCCTCCGAGGACAACACCCGCGCCTTCCCATCCAAAGTCGCCAACACCTCCCCCTCCTGGGCCAAGCGTACCACCATCTGCTGGGCATGCAGCTTGCCCATGTCAAAAGCGTGAAGGGGTTGGCCATATTCCAGGAGGACATAGTTGGTAACGTCCACGAGGTTGTTAATGGAGCGAATGCCGCAAGCCTCCAGCCGCCTGCGCATCCACTGGGGAGAGGGGGCCACCTGGAGACCCTCCACCACGCAGGCGGCATAACGCGGACAGCGCTCCTTGGCGCGTATGTCTATGCCTACCCCGCTGGGGTGTGCAACGCTCGACTTCCCTTCAAACGGCGCCTCGGGCAGGCGCAAGGGCACGGAAAACAGCGCCGCTATGTCGCGGGCAATGCCCAAATGGCAAAGGGCGTCTTGCCGGTCCGGCGTTATGTTGAGTTCCAACACCACGTCGTCCAACTCCAAAGCTTCGGCCAAAGGTTGGCCCACCTTCAGCCCTGCGTCCAACAACAATAACCCATCACTCTCCTCTGAAAAACCCAACTCCTGGGGGGAGCACAACATGCCGCAACTCTCAACGCCGCGCACCCTGGCGCGGGAAATACGCAGGCCGTTGGGGAGCAGCGCACCTTCTTTGGCCAAGGCCACTTTGTCGCCGCATTTAAAGTTGCGCGCGCCGCATACCACTTGCAGGGGGCCGGCTTCGCCACAGTCTATGCGCGTTAGGCTAAGCTTATCCGCATTAGGGTGCTTTTCTAGGGAGGCTACTTGGGCTACGACTACCCCCTCTAGGGGGGCGGCTAAATGGGTTATAGCCTCTACCTCTAGGCCGGCTAGGGTGAGACGCTCTGCTAAAACTTCAGGGGCTAACCCCCTAGGCAAATGGACATAGTCCGACAACCATTTTAGGGATATTTTCATAACTTAACCCTCAACTTGCCTTTCTTAAAACCGGGCCAAAAAACGAATGTCGTTTTCAAACAGGGAGCGCAAGTCGCCAATGCCATAGCGCAACATGGCCGTGCGCTCCACCCCCATGCCGAAAGCGAAACCCGTCACCTCTTGGGGGTTATAGCCCGAGGCCAAAAGCACATTCGGGTGCACCATGCCCGCGCCCAAAATTTCAAGCCACCCGCTCATTTTGCAAACGCGGCACCCTGCGCCCTTGCATATGACGCAGCTGATGTCGACTTCGGCAGAAGGCTCCGTAAAGGGGAAATAGCTCGCGCGAAAACGCGTCTTCACCTCCTGCCCGAAAAAGGCGCGCAAAAACGCATTGAGGGTGCCCTTCAAGTCGGCCATGCTGACGTTGGCGTCCACGAAAAGCCCCTCCACCTGGTGAAACATCGGCGTGTGCGTAATGTCAAAGTCGCGCCGGTAGACGCGGCCGGGCATAATGGCGCGGAGGGGGGGGGGCTGGGCTTGCATGGTACGCACTTGCACAGGGGAGGTATGCGTACGCAAAACCATGGGCCTGGCGTCTTCGGCAAAACCCTCGGGGTGGACATAGAAGCTGTCTTGCATGTCGCGCGCGGGGTGGTTTTCCAGAAAATTCAGCGCCTCAAAATTATACCAATCCAACTCTACCTCGGGCCCATCGGCTACCTCAAAACCCATGCCTATAAATATGTCGACTATGTCGTCCATGGTTTGGCTAACGGGGTGGCAATGCCCCTGGGGGCGAAGGCGGCCCGGCAGGCTGATGTCCACCTTGGGCACCCTCAGCGAAGCCTCCAGGGCCAACTCCTCGGCACGCTCCATGGCGCTTGTCAGAAGGGCCTCCACCTCGGCCTTCACCTGGTTGGCCACCGCGCCGACTTGTTTGCGGGCCTCGGCAGCCAGTTTCCCCATTTGGGCCAACCCCTGGGAGAGGGCCCCCTTCTTCCCCAAGTATTTCACCCTTAAGGCCTCCAGTTGGGTTGAGGATATCTCCTCCACCTCCCCTATCTCCTGTTTGGCCTGCTCCAACAACGTCTGAAAATAGTTTTGCATCTCTCCCTCTGGACAGGGGGGAGAAAATAGAGCTTGTAGGGGGGGCCGTCAACATTCAGACGAGGAAAGCCCACTCTCCGAGGGGAGGTGGGTCATTGCCCTCCTTGAGGTTTTTGGACCCTCTGTGAGGGCTTTTTTTCGCTCAACTTTCACTCAACTCCAAAAGATGAGGATTTTCGAATACCAAATGGTCCGAAGGGGTTTGGCCGACTTTGCTTCAATCCTACACAGAGGCCCTTGTGAACGGACGCATTTTTGAATATCATGATATCCAGCTTCTGGCCGGAAGAATACAATTTAAAATTATGAGGGGAAATACAATGAGAGCATGGAAACTATGGGGCCTAGCTACGCTTTTATGCACAGCTATGGCTTGTGATGGTGGAGGTATTCGAATTAGCGGGCGTTCTAACAAGTGTGTGCTGGGCGTCACAGACTGTGGTCCGGGGAGTGTATGCGTACCCACCGGCTCGGGAACAGAGGGCACCTGCGAATTGGTGAGTGTTACCCCGTGTGAGAATGGCGGCACCTATTGCGCTGCAGCTGGAGAAATCTGCTACCAAAATACCTGCAACAATCCAGAGAACGTCCCGTGCGAGAATGGCGGCACTTTGTGCGCTGCGGGAGAGCTCTGCAACCCAAGCACGAACACCTGCGCCATCCCCTGTGTCAGCGACACCGAATGCCCTGCGGGACAAGTCTGTGCAGACGGCATGTGCGGCGTGGAAACCCCGAATGGATGCGATCCTGCCTGCACGGGTGGACAACGCTGCGTTGACAATGTCTGCCGGACACCAGGCCCTTCCAGGTGCAACAACAACACCGACTGCCCCCTTTCCGGACAAGTTTGTGAAACGAACATCTGCGTCGTCCCCTGCGGCGTGAGCAACGGCACTTGGTGTCCCGTTGGAGAACTCTGCGACCCGAACACGAACGCCTGCGTCATCCCCTGTGTCAACGACACCGAATGCCCTGCGGGACAAGTTTGTGCAGACGGCATGTGCGGCGTGGAAACCCCGGGTGCGTGCAATCCTCCCTGCACGGGCACACAAATTTGCGTTAACGATGTCTGCCGAAACCCAGGAGGTCGCCTGTGCAACGACGATACGGACTGCACGCTCCCTGGACAAGTCTGTGACACAAACGCAAATGTCTGCGTCGTCCCCTGTGGCGTGAACGGCGGCACTTGGTGCCCCGTTGGAGAACTCTGCGACCCGAACACGAACGCCTGCGTCATCCCCTGTGTCAACGACACCGAATGCCCTACGGGACAAGTCTGTGCAGACGGCATTTGCGGCGTGGAGACTCCGGATGAGTGCGATCCTCCCTGCACGGGCACACAAATTTGCGTTAACTATGTCTGCCGAAACCCAGGTGGTCTCCTGTGCAACGACGATACGGACTGCACGCTTCCTGGACAAGTCTGTGACACGAATGCAAACGTCTGCGTCGTCCCCTGCGGCGTGAGCAACGGCACTTGGTGCCCTGTTGGAGAACTCTGCGACCCGAACACGAACGCCTGCGTCATCCCCTGTGCCAATGACACCGAATGCCCTGCGGGACAAGTCTGTGCAGACGGCATTTGCGGCGTGGAAACCCCAGGCGCGTGCAATCCTCCCTGCACGGGCACACAAATGTGCGTTAACTATGTCTGTCAAGAGCCAGGCGGTCACCCGTGCACCAGTGATGCGGAATGCACCCTTCCTGGACAAGTCTGTGACACAAATGCAAACGTCTGCGTCGTCCCCTGCGGTGTAAACGGCGGCACTTGGTGCCCCGTTGGAGAACTCTGCGACCCGAACACGAACGCCTGCGTCATCCCCTGTGCCAATGACACCGAATGCCCTACGGGACAAGTCTGTGCAGACGGCATTTGCGGCGTGGAAACCCCGGATGAGTGCGATCCTCCCTGCACGGGCACACAAATTTGCGTTAACGATGTCTGCCGAAATCCAGGCGGTCTCCCGTGCAACAACGATACGGACTGCACGCTTCCTGGACAAGTCTGTGACACAAACGCAAATGTCTGCGTCGTCCCCTGTGGCGTGAGCAACGGCACTTGGTGCGCCAATACCAACGAAGTCTGTCATAATGGCAACTGCTCGCTCCCGTGTGCCGCCGACAGCGAGTGCCCCGGAGAACAAATTTGCGTCAATCTTTTCTGCCGAGAGCCAGGCTCTATATGCATATTCAACGATGATTGCCCAAATGGACAACTCTGCGTGAATAACCTTTGCCGGGAGGAAGACGATCCTCCTGCATGCAACCCCGCTTGCGTGGGTGAAGAAGCCTGCATCAATGGCAATTGCGAAACAACAGGGCCCATTGCGTGTGAAGCCGATGGAGACTGCCCTTCCGGCAGAGTCTGCGCGGATGGCATTTGTCGAATTCCGGACACCGACCCCAACGCCTGCGACCCAACCTGCACACCTGAACAAGTCTGTGTCAATGGCGCTTGCCTAAGAAGAGGCCCTACCAGGTGCATCAACGCCGACGACTGTCTCCCTGAGGCCTTCTGCGTGCATGGCATATGCCGGGTGCCCAACAATGCTGACGACAACAGAGATATGGACTGTGACGGAATTCCGGATTGGGAGGAGAATGAGAAGGTTTATCCCAACGGCGAAAAGACGGACCCCTTGAACCCCGACACCGACGGTGACGGCATTTTGGACGGGATAGAGATTGGACGTCAGTTTTCTCCGGACCCACTGTGTGCAGACATTTTCCCCGTCTTGCCTCTGCCTCCAACGAACAAGACTGACCCCACACTCAGAGACACCGACTGTGATGGGCTTTCGGATGGGGATGAAGATACAAACCACAATGGCCGCTTTGAGCCGGAGTTGGAAGAAACAGACCCCACCAACCCCGATACCGATGGTGACGGCCTCTGGGATGGTTTGGAACTTGGCGTGACAGAAGCCACGGCCGCTGATCCAATAAACTGCCCGAATACCCCCTATGACATGTGCCCTGCTTCCACAACGAATCCCCTCAACCCCGATACCGATGGCGATCGTATGATGGACGGGCTTGAAGACGCGAACAGAAATGGCTGTGGCCCCAATGACATCAATTCCCCGGAGCCGGAGGACCTCTCGGAGACCGACCCCAACGTGCCCGACAATTTCGACCAAGTGGTGCTTGACGCTTGCTCTGTTCAGAATTTGGTCGAAGTCAACACTCAACGGAATTTGGCTGCGCAACTCGCCTTGGGGTTGCCCATGGGGTTTGCCAACAGCTATGTCGACATTCAGCGTGGCAACACCAACGGCATCATGGGCTTTGACTCTGTGAGAAATGTTGCCTTCGTGGCCTGGAAACACACGGGGGTTGTGACCGACATTAATGTCTTGCGGACTCTGGCCAACAGTCAAGCAGTCAACCTGGGTGGAGTTGCAACGACCGTCGGTTCTTTCGATTCTTGGGATGCGTCTCCGCCAGGAAATAACAATGCGTTGAGCGTCACTTTCTCGCTTTCGGGCAATATGAGCCCTGCAGCCCGTGTCAATGCCATCGCCAACACACTCTTGGGCGCAGGAACAGGCAGCCTGCCGGCGGGCGGAACCAGCGGAGGCACGCAATATATACGCGCTCAATATGTGCTTCGCGGCAATGGCGAAGTGGTTGTGGTGATGGCGGTTGCACCTGACAACGACAATGTGAATGGAACCCCCGGTTTCTTCGGTTTGAATGACGTGGCTGGCGGAGCTGCCTTGGCGCGTTATCTTGACCGAACCGTCGTGCAGTGCGAGCGCTCTGAAGCCAGGGGTGGAATGGTGGACTTCCTCTTTGTCGTGGACGATTCTGGTTCCATGCTAAGTTCGCAAAACCAATTGGCTCAGGCCGGTGCTGCCATGGCGACGTCGTTGAACAACAGCAACTTGAATTGGCGCGTGGCCCTGGTGACGTCTTCTTATCATACGCCGGGCTATAGCAACTCTAATATTGTTCGCGGTTTCACGTCAGACGTTCAACAATTCCAAGCTTGGTTACGCCAAGACAGCACTTGCAGCAGCAATGCCGGCGGTACATGTTCAGCCGGCACAGGCCAGCCTGCATGGACGGCTCCAGCTCCAACCTGCGGTGGAACCGGCAATGGACAGAACGGCGGCTGTTGGATTGGCACCAACGGCTTTGCCTATGAAGGCATGTTGGGGGCTGCACGCTTGGCCATCCGCGACATGAATAACTCTGCGGCAGCTCCTCGCATTCAGTTCCGAGACGATGCCGAAATTGTTGTCATTATCTTAAGTGACGCACCCGACCAAACCGCTGCCTTAAACATTTCGTATCCAACCCAAACCTACTGGGAAGAAATCCAACATTTCATCGACTTCTTCCAAGGAATCAACACGGTGGCAAGGACGACATCGACGACAAATCCAGCCAGCAGCAATCCCACCCCTGTGCTGGCCATTCGCCCCGGAGTTACCATTGAGGTGAATGCTGTTTATTGCCCAGCAGGTATGAATTGCGGCGATGATACTGTCCCTGCTGCTACCCCCACACGTATCCAAAACGTTGTGGAAGCCACAGGCGGTGTTTTGTCGTCCATCCGAGGTGGAAACTTGGCTATCCAAAATACCATGAGAGAAGTTGTGGAGAGAGCCATTGGCCGTGCAGGTTTGCTAACGCAAAAACCGCTCATCGGCGCCTCGCTGCGCGTGGCCATTGAAAGACCCATAGGCCCAACCTGCAACAGCGCCGATGTTCGACGCAGCCGGCAACATGGCTTTGACTATGACGGCATCTACCAGACGGTCACCTTCTTTGGGGATTGCCGCCCAGCAGATCAAAGTCATGTGGCCATCTCCTATCGCGCCTGGGAAGCCTCCGACAGAAACCAGTTGCCCTGCCAATATGACGCTCACTTTGATGCCAATGCGCTGGATTATTGCAACGGCTTGCGCTCATGTGACTTTGCAGAAGATGCTTGCGTTTGTCCCACGGACTGTGGCGGTTGCGCGGCAGGAATGCACTGCGTCTCCACCACAAGGACATGTGCCTGCGTTCCCGACTAAGCTAAGGCAGCTTGCTGGGTGAAATGGAAACAGGCTCGGTTTTCACCGGGCCTGTTTTTGTTTCTGAAAAAACATGGAAGGCAAGAGGAACACACTCTAAAAGTGCCGTCGCCTTCAGCTCAGTCTACGGGAGCGTCTTCAAACAGTTGCCCCGTATATTTGGTCGAATATCCGCCAACCAACTCCAACTCTCGACGAAAGGCCTGACTTTCAAGGACGCTGCTAAGGCGCTCTATGCGCAAATCCGCCGCCATCTCCCGATGGAAAACAAAATCAAACCGCTCCTGAGCGAGCGGAATGAAATCAAGTCCATATGCCAGAGCCGCACCGCGGATGGCAATGCCAGCGTCTGCTGCTCCAACCGAAATGGCATGGGCAACTTCCATATGTCCTCGTGCGACTTTCTCGGGGGCCACCTTTTCTGAGGCACGTGCACGCTGAGCTCGCAGCAAACGCTCAAGCAATTCGTTCGCGCCGGAGCCTGCTTCACGTGCGACAAAGCGAATTTTGGGACGAGAAATGTCGTTAACGGTTCGAATTTTCAAGGGATTTCCAGGGGAAACCACCATGCCTTGCTCCCAAGAAACAAAATTCAAAAGAAGCATTTTGCTCTTCGGGAAATATTTGCGAACCGCAGTTAGGTTGTATTGGCCAGAAGCTTCATCCAACAAATGAATGCCTGCAACATGCACTTCACCACGACGAAGTGCTTCAAGCGCATTCTCGCTGGAGCCTTGAATCCAAGCAAGACGGACACCGGCCGGCTCTCTGTTGAGCCTTGCGGCCAAGAGGCCCAGCACAGGTGCACAGCCCATCACAAGCAACTGTCGGCGCAGGACTTCAAGGTTTCCCGTCGACTCGACATTGACTTTTTTGGAATGTGAAGAACCCTTCTGCACAAAACCATCTGCAGCCTGCCCGAAAACGTCACAAACGGGAATTGCATGAGCTACCCAACAGCCATCTATTTCACCCAATATGACACGCGATTCTTGGCCATAGGCAAGCTTGGAATCTGCGGCAAGCGTGGCTTGGACAACAGAGATGCTTTCTTCAAAACAAAACAGGTTTTCGACACGAACCCCAAGCGCCATTGACAAACGCAACGCAATGTCCATTTTCGGAACAGAGTCCCCAGACTCAATTGAAATGAGCGTTTGACGCGAAATTCCCGCCCGCTTTGCAAGCTCAAGTTGGCTGAGTTGATTTGCCAGCCGTTGCTCTCGCAACCTGTTTTTCATTTTTGACGTTGTCATGTTTACCTGACATTATGTTAAGGGTTAACTTTACATCATGTTAATGGCCGGCTTGACATCATGTCAAGGTGCAACTTGACACTGTGTCAAGCTTTCTTGTCCTAAACAGTCAAGTTTACTTGACATTATGACAATAAACGTTGACTCCCCAAAATCCACACACCTATAGAACGTACCTGTGCGTACTCAAAACAATTCAAACAACGGACAAGTGAGTTTGTTCTGGTCCACAGCTGCTGCCTTTGGAGCTCTCTGGGGAACTGTGGAAATAACGCTGGGTTCATTTATACACACACTGAGAATTCCGTTTGCAAGTGCCCTTCTGGCTTCAATGGGCGCCGCCCTTCTCATTGCCCAAAGGCAAGTCGTGCCCAAAAGAGGCTTAAGCATTGCAACAGCCTTCGTTGCAGCGCTGTGCAAGTCGCTCTCACCCGGCGGCATCATCCTCGGTCCGATGATTGGCATCACCGCTGAAGGGCTGCTTGTGGAGTTGGTGCTTTTGGTTTCTTCGCGGTGGATAGGTTGCGCCATTCTGGCGGGGATGCTTGCGGCAATTTGGACCGTCTTCCACAAGCTCCTTTCTGGTTTTGTTTTCTATGGGACAACCGCCATTGAGCTTTATATGGCTGTTCTCCAAAAGTCAGGCGAGTGGTTGGGGCATGCGGATGCCGGGTGGTGGGCTGCCGCAGCATTCGTTGGCATCATCGCAAGCATAGGCGCCATCGGCGGCATATTCGGCTGGCATGTGGGCCAAGACGCCGCACGTTCTCTTGAGGCAGCGTCATGAAGCATCGCCGCGCATTTCTTGGCGTGGCCGCGACTGTCTGCATTGTTTTGCAATTGAAGGGTGACTTGAGGCTTTCTGCCCTCTCGGCAGGACTCTGGCTTTTGGCATTGGCATGTGCAGACAGGCAACCGTTGCGCAGGCTATGGATGCCTCGTTTCTGGCTGCTAACCCTCCTCATGGCGCTTGGAAGTGGACTTTTGCTCGGCAAAGCAGATTGGGTGCTCGGCCCTTTCAAACTTTCAAAATTCGGACTTGAAGCAGGGTTGCTGATGGTTTTTCGCGGCCTGTTTTTATTCGCCTTGATGGGGTGGGCAAGCAAACTCATTGTGGATAAGGATGTACAGAGGGCCATCCACAAAATCGGCCTGTCTAAGTTTGGCAACGCACTGAGTGCTGCGTTTGGGTTTGTTCCATTGCTCTTGGAGCGCGTCCGTGTCGCTCCTTTAGCCGGCCGAAACAAACGTATGGGCGCCCGGCTTCGGCTGTTATACCCGGCTGCGGTTGACTTGGTCCGGTATGCCGTGCTCCTTGCGCGCTCGTTGGAAATCCCTCCTTTTGTTGCTGCGGTTGTTGGTCCTCCCGGCAGTGGAAAAACAACCCTGGTTCAGAATATCGCCAAACAACTGAGTGCAGATGGTTTTCGCATGGGCGGAATCACCCAGCCCGCAATCCACAAGGGCGGCGCGAGGATTGGATATCAACTCTCTCATGTCGCGAACGGCGAGGGTGTCGACTTTGCGCACAGAGAAGAAAACGGCATTGTCTTCTCGGAAGAGGGATGGCGTTGGGCGCGTTTGCGCATCAACACTTCATTCGCTGCTGTTGGCTCTGTTGACTGTGTGGTGCTTGACGAGCTTGGGCGCCTGGAAGCCAAAGGAGAAGGACACCTTCATGCGTTGACGCTTCCGCAGCCTTCGCCCCCTCTGCTCGTTTCAGTCCGCGAAGACTGCGAGAATGAAATTTCAAAACGAATAGGCCCGTTCGCAGTGAAGGTGGCTGCTGGGGCGCCGCCCGACGAAATCAACCCATTCATTGAAGCGCTTCGCAAACATCTGCATTCCGTGCGCTCAAACTTTGCACCACCCCCACCGAAGGAGACTGAACAATGAAACGACAAGCATTCTTTGTTGCCCTTTTGGGCGTATCCATTTACATCAGCGCGTGCGGCAAAGACCAGGAAATTAATTTTCCGGAAGATGACAACCCATTGGATTCTTCGGGAAAGTCTATAGAAGTTTTTTATGACGGAAACTCCAGCACCGTCTCTTTGGACAAGCTTCCCACGGTGTCTTTCAACGGTGCACCCCATGTGAAACTTTCAGACGTGCTCGCGGCGGCCATTCCAAAAAAACCCATTGCACAACTTCAAATCAGTGACTTTGTCGCGTCCGACGGCTTTTCTCCACGCCAGAAATCAAACTGTGACGACTTGCTGCCTGTAGTCGGCGCCACCATTGAGCAGGGCTATATCGAGCCTGTGACGAGGAATCTCAAATGGGACAACACGGACTATCCCGGCTGCATGAGTGGCAGAGACATCATTGAAATTTATGTCCAAGAAACGGGTGGCAACACACCCAGCAAGTCCATAGAAACCATCTACACCAACACCATCTCGTGGGAGCAGTTTGACACGGAGCTCATTGACAGCGTGGCATATGTAAAACTTTCGGATGTTTTGGAGGCGGCATTCCCCGGCAAGCAACTTCAGGTGGTTGATTTTATCGGACCCGACGGCTTTTCTCCCAACTCCAGTGAGAACTGTAACGGCCTTTTGCCTGTAGTCGGAGCCACCATTGAACAGGGCTATATCAACCCTTTGAATGGAAACCTCCGTTGGGATGCTTCGTTAGCATATCCAGGCTGCATGCGTGTCAACGGTGTCGCGGAAATTTGGGTTGAGGTTGAAAACTGACCTATGGAACGACGTCCACAAGCCATGTTTTGGGCTTTTGGGGCGCTGCTTCTGTGGACAGCGCCAACAAAAACACAAGCTCAATCCTTTGACTCGCCAGACGTCAACACACAAGCCTCCGACACCATTCCAAGCGCTCCCGACGGCTTGGAAACACCTCTTGAGGAAACACAAGCTCAACCCGAAGAAGCGCAAGCTTCGTCTTCTGAAGAAGAGGATGAACATGTGGATGTTTCCGGCATTCCAAAATATGAGACTGTCGTTGTTGCAGACCCCTATGACTCGGATGGGACAAGCGAGCGTCTGTTTCGTCGCAGCGACATTGAGCGCCAAGGGGCACACTCCGTCGCCGATGTTTTGGAACAAAGTCCTGCTGTCCATGCGACGAGCGGAAGACGCAATGAGCGCATTTTCAGCATTCGTGGGTTTGAGCAGAGACAAACGGCTGTGCTCATTGACGGCGCGCCTGCATCCATCGCCTATGACGGGCAAGTCGACCTTGGGATGATGCCGCAGGAGCTTGTGGACGCCATCATCATCAGCCGTGGCCCGGGAACACTGGCCATCGGCCCAACAAGCCTTGGCCCCACAGTCAATATTATAACGCGGCGGCCCGGCAGTGGACCTGCCATTCAAGGACAGATGGAAAGCGGCTGGCCGGGAACATGGCGCGGCTTTGCCATGCATTCGAAAAGCTTCAACTCTGGAGGCTATACACTTTATGGCGGCGGCGAGCAGAGCCAGGGGTTTTCTCTTTCCCGCAGCTTTGAGGAAACGCCTCTTCAACCCAAAGGCAAGCGAATCAACAGCGACAGAGCGGCTTGGTTTTTGGGCGGCTCCGCTGTCATCGAGCTCACAGAGAAACAGAAGCTTTTTTTGTCGGCGAATTTCGTCGATGGAGAAAGAGGTGTTCCTCCGAGCACGCTTGACGACACCGTGCGCTATTGGCGTTTCAACGTCTGGCGAAGCCTGACAGCCTCGCTGAGACATGTTTACCGAGGGAGGATAGAAGTGGAGGGGCTTGTTTATGCCAGACTCTATGACAATCTCCTTGACGGCTATGACGACAACACTTTTCGCACACAAAATTCGCTGAGCGCATTTCACAGTTGGTTTCATGACAGCTCGTTCGGATGGATTTCGAAACTGCGCGCTCCGTTGCCGGAATTTTTTGGCCTTTCAAGTGAAGCACGCGCCTTTGTCAACGTCGCCTATGAGCGGCACAGCGATGCTTCAGAGCCTGAGCCCTTTCAACATGTCTTGCTCACTGCGGCTCCTGAGTTGAGTCTTCGCTTCGTCGAACAATTCTCTGCAACGCTCGGGTGTCAAATGGATGCAGAATTCCCCATAGACTTGCGCGGTGAAAAGTCAAAAATACCGGTGGCTGCTGGGCCACTTCTCTTTTTGCAATATAAGCCCTTCTCCGCTGTCAGTTTTGGAGCAACCGTGGCGCGTCGCCACCGTTTTCCCAGCCTTCGGGAGCGCTTCTCCCGGGGATTCGGCACATTTGAGCCCAATCCCAATTTGCAACCTGAAAGCGCTTGGCATTTCAACCTCGAAACTTCCTGGCGCCTCAGTCGCTGGCTCTCTTTGGAGCTCAGCGGATTTGATGCCGAAGTGTCGGAGCTCATTGAAGCGGTTTATTTGGGTTCCGGCTTAAGCCAGCGTCAAAACATTCATCGCGCTCGCTTGGCAGGGGCAGAGGTGTCTGCACGAGCAAAATTCCCGCCGTGGTTTCGTGCAGAATTCGGTTATGCTTATCAGTTTGCCCGCCAGTTTGGAGGGCAAAACCAACACCTCCCCTATAGGCCCATGCACAAGGCAGTGGCAGAATTCATTGCGACTCCCTGGAATTGGCTCGAATGTTCCACATCCCTTCGTTATGTCGGAGGCCAGGCTTTTCAACACCCCTCCACCCTCCGGTGGGGCACACTCACAGGCTATATGGTTTGGGATGGGAGAGTGGAAGGCCGGTGGCAGGGGTTTGCTTTGTATGCACGCGTCAGCAACATTCTCGACACCTTCTATCAAACGGAATATGGATTTCCCAATGCCGGACGACAAGTTTGGGTTGGAATGAAATTTGCTTTGTGAGTTTCAAAAATGGCCTTGGCTTTCACCCCAAAGGAGACATGAAAATGACAACAGCACGTTGGGCACTGATTTCGGCAGAGCGTGGTGAAGAAAGTACGGCTTTGGCCTTGTCGGTCGTTGAGCGTCTGGAGGCCGCTGGAATTCGCACCGCCGGTTTCACGCAACACAAGGGCATGGGCGAGGACGAAAAAAAATATTATGAGATGGTGCGACTCCACAGCGATGAGCGCAGCCTCCTTGCTGTCGACAGCGTTGCAGCCAAGGGAGTCAACGAGGAACTTTTTTGCTCCCTGGTGTTTCACAACGACAGTTTTGCAACAGCCCAGCGCTGGGTTGAAGAAGACGCGCACAAAGCACAACTGTTGCTGCTCGACAAACTCGGCAAACTCGAAGCCTTCGGCAAAGGCCACAGCAAACTTTTGGAGCAAGTGCTTGGAAACGACGGCGCGCTCGTCCTCCTCTGTGTCCGAGCAAGTCAACTGGGCGACTTCATGGAACGCTTCGCCCTCCCAGAAGACAGGATGGTGGATGCATTGGAGTTGCCGGTGTCCTCAGAGGCCGTGGAGGCATTTGTCGAAAAGCTGAAAGCAAGCTGCTGCACCCATTCTTGCCGCATATAATTGGCCTGTCTTGAAGGCTCCCAAGGCCGGCCCCTTTTTCGTATTTCTTCTCCATACTGCAACATTTTGCCGAAGCATTTTCCAAACAACAAACTTGAAGAGGGGTTATGTCCAGACAAATGCCGCTGTCGCTTTGCCTTGTGGCCATGTTGTTCCTGAATGCAGGTTGCAGAAACGACAACAACATTGCAGAGAAAAACCCGTTTGAAGCAGAAATGCTTGGACTTGTGCCAGGTCCAACCACTGCCGAACTGAACCTCACCTGGTATTCAGACACAAATGCCAAACCGAGCGTCCGCATTTTCGACGAAAACGACAAACTTCTCAAAACATGGCAGGGAAACTCGGGCGAATCCTCTGAAAAAAAACATTGGCACAAAGTGACTGCAAAAGAATTGCAAGCAGACACCCAATATAAATATTCCGTGTCGAGTGATGGCGTTACTTGGAGTTATAAATACAATTATAAAACTCCCAAAACCAATGCCTTCAGGTTTGCAAGCGTGGGAGATCCGCAATTGACTGCGGGGAAACAAGACATGGCAAGTGCTTATTTCTCGGCAGATCAAACAACCCTCGCAGGGTGGAAAGAAACTGTCTCAAAAATTTCCAGCAAACACGTGGACTTTATTGCAGGTGTCGGCGATCAGGTGAACAGAAGTTTTGGTGGCGATGAAGCAGAATATGCGAATTTCTTCGCCCCACCTCCCTTGCGGAACATCCCCTATGCCCCCGCTGTCGGCAACCATGACCGCCACCTTCCTTTTATATACCACTATAACCTTCCCAATGAGCAGAGGTTTGACGCCAACAACCCCCTCGACGTCATGGGCAATTATTGGTATCTCTATAACAATACCCTCTTTGTGGTGTTGAATACCTCTGCCTATCCAAACAATACCGCTGATGCCATGCCCTATGTGGAGCGGTTTGATAAAACCCTCCGCGCTGCAACCCATGCAAACCAAGGAAAATATCGCTGGCTTATTGTTCAACACCACAAATCCACGGCCAGCGTTGCACAACACCTTTCAGACACAGACATTTCATATTATGTGGAAGCGGGCTTTGAAAAACTCATGGACAAACATGGGGTGGACTTGGTGCTGGCAGGGCATGACCATGTCTATGCCAGAAGCCATGTTATGAAAGACGGCAACAGAGTTGAGGATGCCTATAACAGTGATGACAAAAGCTTCTCAGGCGGCATGGGCACTCTTTATTTGACCCTTACGACGGGAAGTGGGCTCAAATATTATGAAGCTTTTAAACCGTTGTCACCGTCAATTCTTTTCTATGCACAAAACTTCAAACCCGGCTATGCCCTTTTTGAGGTGAATGACAACACCATGGACATAGCGGTTTATGACGTCGACAGCGACACTGCCATTGACAGCTTTCGTGTTTCTAAACAATAAGTTTGTCAGGGACGCCAAAGCCTTCACCCTTTCCAAACAACACCACCTTTGGCGAAGGCCCATCTATTTGTTCCAGGCAATGAACGCCCAGCGGATGGTTCGCGGAATGTCAAAACAAAACCTCTTTTGGACAGTGCCGTCTTCATCGGTTTTGCCAAACTCGGAGTTGTCAACCAAGTGGGACTTCAGCCAGGACTGCAGACGTTTATGGGCCGCCGCTTGCTCGGTGTCGCTGAGGCCTTTTGCAACCTCGTCGAGCATACGGGCATATTCCCTTAATGCCTCATCAGCTGAGTCGAAACTGTCTTTTCGGATACTTTCAATATAGGAGACTTCGGGCCTTATCCCCTCATTAACGAGGATATTGAAGGCATATTGGAAGTGATAACCGAATGCATGCTCAAGGCCGATGTCGCGGAGCATACGCCCGTCGACGCGTGAAGAGGAGCCCGCGCTGATGGTGATGCAAACGCGGCGCCTTGCAACAGCGTTGAGAAGCAAAAGCGCCCTCTTCAAGTCATGGGTGGCAATGGAACGGGAAGCGATGGCAACGTCGGCAGAGCCCTCGCCAATCCCATGCTTTTGCCAGTCGTCCTCCCAACTCATCCGCTTTGGAGTGACGCAGTCGATGCCGTGCTCATCCAAGTTTTTCTGCAAAACTTGGAGCATTCCCTGCGAGAAGTCTGCTGCAATCACCGGATGGCGCTTGAGGCCCAGAGGAATGGACAGAGCGCCTGTCCCGCAACCCATGTCAAGCACACTTTCAAAAGGCTTGAGGCCCGCACGCTCGATGAAAACGTTGGTATAAGCGCCCGGGGAGTCCTTCTTTCCGAAAGTCTTGGCGCGCTCGTCCCAGCAACTTGAATCGTCCGCATGGCGGCGGGCTTCCTGCAAGCGTTTCCATTCTTCGTTCCAATCGGCCACAGACAGCAAAGGTTTGAAGTCTTCCAACATGAAACCTCAGGCGAGCGCTTCGTTCTCAACCCTCTTGAGCTAATAGACGGGTAACCCTTCACCTGCTTTCCTAGGCTGCTATCCCCTTCCCTCCCTTAAATAACCCTTTAGAGCATACGCTTGAGGGCATTGTCTTTTTTGAAAAAATGATGCCACAAGCCTATCAGCGTGTGCCCAGCAACCAGTATCAGCAAAACCACCGCCATTACCTCGTGCCCCTCTTTCAGCATTTTGGCGAGCGTGTCGTTCTTGGAAACCAGTACCGGTAACTCCATCGCTAAAAATGAAATTTTAACGGCCCTCCCCCCCGCATTCACCATGACCCATCCCGATAAGGGCAATACCAACATGATCGCCCATAAAAGCCCATGCATCAGCCTCAATGCGCCCGCTTGCCATTCAGGTTGCGCAGGCACAATGGGCGGCTTGACGCCCGGGAAATAGGCCAACAGGCGAAAAACCAGCCAGGCCAACAACAAAATGCCCAACGCAAAATGCAGGCTCATGACCAACGTACGCTCACTCGTGCCCTTCTCATAAAGGTGGCGCATCCAAACACTCGCATAGACGCCCACCATGATGAGAACACCGCTCCAATGGAAAAAACGCAATATAATTGAAAACTTGCCGGACTTGTTTTGGTTTGTCGACATCTCTATCCTCTAGGTTTTTATAGGCTCCACGTATGCAATAGGGGGCTTACTCTAGGTAAACAATCCTCATCCTCTTTATAAGCGCAAACCCCGAGTCATATGTTTGATAACCATCAAATGGGGGAATCGCCAAGAATAATAAAGTGTACCTTAAAAATTATAGTTTGCGTAGAAACGTCTCTTTGAATGCACAAAAATAACACCGCCGGGGAATATCCACAATGGGTTCCCCGGCGGAAATATTCAAAGTTTAGAAATCAGCTTTTGCAGCCACATTGGCCGCCGCAGCACTTCTTCACTATTTCCGACTGTCGGAAAAAATAGGCCACTTCCACACTGGCGCTGCTGGGCGAGTCGGAGCCGTGCACCACGTTGGCCTCAATGCTTTCGGCAAAGTCACGACGCAAAGTCCCTTCGGCCGCTTTCTTCGGGTCCGTCGCGCCCATTATCTCCCGGTTCTTCGCTATCGCATTCTCCCCCTCCAACACCATGAGGACAACAGGGCCCGAAGTCATGTATTTCACCAGGTCCGCGAAAAAGGAGCGCTCCTTGTGTTCCGCATAAAAACCCTCGGCGTCCCGCGCAGAAAGCTTCTGCATGCGCATCGCTACAACATGAAGCCCTTGGGACTCAAAACGGCTTACAATTTTCCCAATAATGTTTTTGGCAACAGCGTCGGGTTTTATAATGGACAGGGTTCTCTCTACGGCCATGGCGGTTTCTCCTTGGGTTAAGTCTATATGGCGCTTGGCTAGCCTTCCTTGGCGCGCTTGTCGAGAAGCTTCTTCGCCGCCGCCCCCAATTCCATCGGCGAATCTACCATCTCCACCCCGGCACCCCTCAATGCCCCTACCTTTTCCCCCGCCGTCCCCTGACTTCCTGAAATAATCGCCCCCGCATGCCCCATACGCTTTCCGGGCGGCGCACTCATGCCTGCAATGAAGCCTACCACCGGCTTGGTGCACTTTCGGCGTATATAATCGGCCGCTGCCTCCTCGGCATCGCCTCCTATTTCCCCAATCATAATAATAGCATCGGTCTCTTCGTCCGCTTCAAAGGCCTCCAAGGCGTCCACAAAATTCGTGCCGTTCAGCGGGTCGCCGCCAATGCCTATCGCCATGGACTGCCCCAGTCCCAATTGCGTCAGGCTATAAACCGCTTCATATGTCAAAGTGCCGGAGCGCGAAACCACACCCACACGCCCGGGACGGTGGATGGAGGCCGGCATAATCCCCACCTTGCATGAGAGGCCGGGGGCGATGATGCCGGGACAGTTGGGGCCCAGCAGGCGCGAAGTGCGGCCCTGCATGAAGCGCTTGACGCGCACCATGTCCAATATGGGGATGCCTTCGGTAATGGCCACTACCAGCGGCAATTCGGCATCTATGGCTTCCATGATGGAGTCGGCAGCATAGGCGGGCGGCACAAACAGCACGGCGACATTCGCCCCCGTCTCCTTCACCGCCTCCTCTACTGTGTTGAATATGGGTAAACTTCCCTCCCATGTTAGGCCCCCCTTCCCGGGGGTTACCCCCCCTACGACGCGCGTGCCGTATTCCAACATTTGGCGCGTGTGAAAACTTCCGGCGCCGCCGGTGAGGCCTTGCACCAACAAACGTGTTTCCTTTGTGAGCCAAAATGCCATCGCTCTCTCCTAGGCTTGGGCAGCCGAAACAGCCGTCTGCGCCGCTGACTGCAAACTGTCCGCAGGTATGATGGGAAGCCCCGAGGCCGCCAAAAGCGCCTTGCCCTCTTCCACTTTCGTCCCCTGCAAACGCACCACCAAGGGGAGCTTCAGGCCTATTTCCTTGGCCGCCGCAATAATCCCCTCCGCAATGACGTCGCAACGCATGATGCCGCCGAAAATGTTTACCAGTACCGCCTTTACCGCCTTGTCCTCAAGTATCAGCTTAAAGGCCGTGCTGACGCGGGCTTGGTCGGCACTCCCCCCTACGTCTAAAAAGTTGGCCGGCTTGCCCCCTGCTAAACCGATGGCGTCCATCGTCGCCATCGCCAGGCCCGCCCCATTCACCATGCAACCGATGTTCCCCTCAAGGGAAATATAGGCCAAACCTGCGGCCTTGGCGCACAGCTCCCTCGGCTCGCTCTCGTGCTCGTCTTCCAGGGCGGCCATTTTCGGCTGGCGAAACAGGGCATTGTCGTCAAATTCCATTTTGCAGTCCAACACCATGAGACTGCCGTCCTTCAGCAATACCAGGGGGTTTAATTCAATGGTGGAAATGTCATGCTCTAGGTAGGCTAAAAAAAGCGCCCGGCATAACTTGCAAAAACCCTGCACCGCTGCCCCGCTAAGCCCCAATTGAAATGCCAAACTACGGGCCACATAGGGTTGGAAGCCCACGGCCATGTCGATGTGCTTGCGGATAATTTTCTCGGGGGAGCGCTCGGCTACCTCTTCTATTTCCATCCCCCCCTCCGCTGAGGCCATAAAGCATAGGCGGCCATGGGCCCTGTCTAAAATGAGGCTTAAATATAACTCGCGCTCAATGGCCAGGCCCTCTTCCACCCATAACTTGCGGATGAGGCTGCCCCCCGGGCCCGTCTGCTTTGTCACCAGGCGCGTGCCCAAAAGCTGCGCGGCTGTTGCCTTGGCCTCCTCCTCACCCCTTACCAACTTCACCCCTCCGGCCTTTCCGCGACCACCGGCGTGTATTTGCGCCTTTAATACCACCACCTCCCCTCCTAAGTCCTTGGCTATCCCCCCCGCCTCCTCAGAGGTATGCGCTAAACCACCTCGGGGTACAGGAGCCCCCCATGCTTTGAGTACTTCCTTCGCCTGGTATTCGTGGATTTTCATCTCTCTTCGCCCCATGCCTAAACACAATGGTTATATTGAATGCGGCACCTATAACGAGCTCTTAAACACAATCGCAGGATTATTCCAACTGGATAAGGACGTGCTCGCCTCTACCCCGTTTTTCTTGTATGAGTGCCTGTATCGGGTGGAAAACCAATAGCCCCCCAATGTCTCTTGGTTGGTTGAGCGGGTCGTCCATGGTTTCATGGGTTGTATGCAGTCGTCTCTCTTAGCGGCGCAATGCGCCGGGAGGTGTAGAGCCTGATGTCCCAAGCAACGAGTGCACCTACGCTGGAAGAGCGCCCCACGCTCCTCGGCGAGTGTGCAAAATTTCTGAAAACTTCTGTCGGCTCCAAAGTGGCTATGGCCCTCTCAGGGTTGATGATGGGTGGCTTCGTCATCGGCCATATGGCCGGTAACCTGGCCATTTGGGGCGGGAAGGATGCCATTAACGCTTATGCCCATTTTCTGCATACCCAACCTGCCCTGGTTTGGGCGACTCGGGTGGGGCTTTTGCTTTCCATTGCGTTGCACGTCTTCTTCGCCGTTAAAAGCCACCTCCTCGTCAACGCTGCCGCCCGCCCTGTCCCCTATGCCTTTAAACCTTCCGCCCCCAAACATTGGAAAAAATTTATCGCGGGCTGGTCCGGCAAATATACCATTTGGTCCGGCTTGCTCATTTTCAGCTACCTCGTCCTCCACCTCGCGCATTTTACCTGCCGCAGCGCAAAACCCATGACGCAATTGCTGGTCGGCGGACAAACCATTGTCACCGTCGACGTCTATGGGATGATGGTTCAAGCTTTCTCTAGCCCGCTTATTTCTGGGGCCTATGTCCTCGTTATCCTCCTCCTCTCCTCCCACCTCTCCCATGGAATTTATAGCCTATGCCAACACCTGGGCCTCTGGGGAAAAGTGTGGACGCCCGCTCTTCAATTCGCAGCAAGGGCCATTGCCTATGGCATTGGTTTGGCCTTTGTTTCCATCCCCCTCGCCGTTCTTTTCGGCTTAGTCTAAGTGAGGCCCGGCATGAAACTCGACTCTAAAACACCTTCGGGCCCTTTGGCCAACAAGTGGTCCAAACACAAGCAAGAGATGATGTTGGTAAACCCTGCCAACAAACGAAAGTTCCGCATTATTGTCGTCGGCACAGGCCTTGCCGGCAGCTCCGCAGCCGCTTCTCTGAGTGAGCTGGGCTATCAAGTGGATGTCTTCTGTTTCCAGGACAGCCCCAGGCGCGCCCACTCCATCGCAGCCCAGGGCGGCATCAACGCAGCCAAAAACTATCAAAACGACGGCGACAGCGTCCATCGCCTCTTCTATGACACCATTAAAGGCGGCGACTTTCGCGCACGCGAAGCCAATGTCCACCGTCTGGCAGAAGTCTCTACCAGCATTATTGATCAATGCACCGCACAGGGCGTCCCTTTTGCCCGCGAGTATGGCGGGCTTTTGTCCAACCGCTCCTTCGGCGGCGCACAAGTTTCCCGCACCTTCTATGCACGCGGCCAGACGGGACAACAACTGCTGATTGGCGCCTACCAGGCCCTGTCGCGCCAAATTCATTCCGGCAACGTCAAAATGCATCCCCGCCATGAAATGCTGGAGTTGGTGGTTGTCGACGGCCATGCGCGCGGCATTGTGACGCGCAACCTGGCCAATGGGCAAATGGACACTTGGGCGGCCGATGCTGTCGTCCTGGCTACAGGCGGCTATGGCAACGTCTTCTATTTGTCGACGAATGCCAAAGGCTGCAATGTGACGGCCAACATCCGCGCTTGGCGTAAGGGGGCTGCTTTTGCTAACCCTTGCTATACCCAAATCCACCCTACTTGTATCCCCGTATCTGGTGACTACCAATCCAAGCTGACGCTCATGTCCGAAAGTTTGCGAAACGACGGACGTGTGTGGGTTCCCAAAAAGAAGGAAGATTTGGGCAAAAACCCGGCAAGCATTCCAGAGGCCGACAGGGACTATTATTTGGAGCGCAAATACCCCAGCTATGGCAACCTCTGCCCGCGCGACATTGCCTCGCGTGCAGCCAAACAGGTTTGCGACGAGGGCCGCGGCATTGGCCCCGCCGGACGCGGCGTCTATCTCGACTTCGCGGACGCCATCGCCCGCTTCGGCAAAAAAGTCATCTCCGAGCGTTATGGCAACTTGTTTGACATGTATGCCACCATTACCGGAGAAGACCCCTATTCCGTGCCTATGCGCATCTATCCCGCCGTCCACTATTCCATGGGAGGCCTCTGGGTGGACTATAACCTCATGTCCAATCTCCCGGGCTTGCATGTTGTCGGCGAGGCCAACTTCTCAGATCATGGAGCCAACCGCCTCGGCGCCAGCGCGCTCATGCAGGGCTTGGCCGATGGTTATTTCGTCCTGCCCTATACCATCGGGCATTATCTCGCGACGGCTAAACAACCCAAACTCTCCACCGATCATCCCGAATTCAAAAAAGCCATGGCAGACGCAGAAGCGCGCCTCAAAAAACTGCTCTCCATCAACGGCAAACGCACGGCCGACAGCTTCCACCGCGAGTTGGGCCTCCTCATGTGGAACAAATGCGGCATGGCGCGCAACGAGAAGGGCTTGAAAGAGTTGCTTCAAGAAATTCCCGCCTTGCGCGAGCGCTTCTGGCGTGAGCTTGCCATCCACGGTGATGCTTCCGTCATGAATGTTGACTTGGAGAAGGCCGGCCGCGTGGCTGACTTCATGGAGTTTGCAGAGTTGTTGGTGCGCGACGCCTTGGACCGTAACGAGTCCTGCGGCGGTCACTTCCGCGAGGAGCACCAGACAGAAGAAGGCGAAGCCAAACGCAATGACACCGACTTTTTGCATGTCAGCGCGTGGGAATACCAAGGAGAAGGCCAGGCGCCTATTCGACACAAAGAGCCGCTGAATTATGAAGACATTAAGCTACAAACGAGGAGCTATAAATAATGAGCACGCACAATGACAAACCTATGAAGCTGAAGTTGCACGTTTGGCGTCAACGGGCTCCTCAACAACCCGGCGAAATGAAGGAATATGCGCTCAACAACGTCAGCCCGCACATGTCTTTTCTTGAGATGATGGACGTCCTCAATGAAAATTTGGCCAACAAAGGCGAGGAGCCCATTGCTTTTGATCATGACTGCCGCGAAGGCATTTGCGGCATGTGCTCCATGGTGATTAACGGCCAGCCCCATGGCGGCCACAAAGGCGTTACCACCTGCCAGCTGCACATGCGTCACTTCAATGACGGCGACGAAATTTATGTGGAGCCCTGGCGCGCCAAGGCCTTTCCGGTCATCCGCGACTTGGTGGTCGATCGCTCCTCTTTGGATCGAATTATCCAAGCGGGAGGTTATGTCTCTGTCAACACAGGCGGGACACCCGACGCCAACGCGCTGCCCATTCCCAAAACCGAAGCCGACCAAGCCATGGACGCAGCGGCGTGCATCGGCTGTGGCGCTTGTGTCGCCGCCTGCAAAAACAGCTCCGCCATGCTTTTCATGTCCGCCAAAGTCTCCCACTTGGGACACCTCCCCCAAGGCCAGGCGGAACGCTATGGCCGCGTCAAAGCCATGGTGCACCAAATGGACGTCGAAGGTTTTGGAAATTGCAGCAACCTCTCCCAGTGCGAGGCTGCATGCCCCAAAGAAATCAGCACCAAGGTGATTGCGGAACTCAACCGAGACTTCCTCAAGAGTACTTGGAAAAACCAATAGGCCACGCACGCACACCGTCGCAGCTTTTAACGCTGTCGCAAAGAAGCCCCGGACAAAAGTCCGGGGCTTTTTTTAGGCCTATTCCAAAAGAATTTTGCCTTCGGCGTCTTTTTCCAACTCTGAAATTCCAGGGTAGTTGTGCTCCAAGTCTCCAAGCTTGTCGTCTTCTTCCTGCAACATGGCCAACATGCGTCGCCGCTTCTTGTTGAACTCTATTTGCTCAAGCCCCATCTGTATGGACAATTTAAGCTCCGTGTCATCCCAAGGCTTCACCAGCATGCAACAAATTTCCCCTTGGTTGATGGCATCCGCAGCCATGTTGAGATTGGCGTTTCCTGTCAGCATGATTCTTGCCGTATCGGGATAACGCAAACGAGCAAGCTTCAACAATTCAACCCCTGTCATGCCGGGCATAATCTGATCTGCAATAATGAGGTCTATCTTCTGGCGCTTTAACAGCTCCAAAGCAGACTGCCCATCATGAGCTGTATAGACGTCATAACCCTCGTCGCGCAAACTGCGTTTGAGGGCATTGACAATATTGGGCTCATCATCCACCAATAATATGGCATGTCTCTTCATATCTCTCCGCCAAACTCGCTTCTAAAAACAATCACCACCCCCCTCCTCAATGACTAAGCAGAGAAAACAACGCTTCAAGACTTTTTGGAGAGCCTATGGAGATTGGGGTTAACGGCAGCTTGTCTACCTGCTGTCAATGGCTACATCTCCTGCCAATGTGGTATTTCCATGAAGTGCGGCAGCCTGTTCGGCTGCTGCCTCAAGGCTTATGCTTCCATGGAGAAGTGTCGGCCTCCCCATGTTTGCACTCCTAGTTGAGTGGGCAGGAGGCTCCCTCAAAGGGCCTAGCTCCTCCACAGGCAGAGGAAGGGGTTTAGCAGCGCTTTGAGCACCCCCTCAAACTCTGTAGCTTTCCCACGGGTAGAAGAAGGGGAAACACCCAAACGGAGGGTGGTAGCAATTTAGACGATGGGCCTAAAATTTAACGATAAGTCTACTGCCCTAGCCGAATGCGTTAAGGCCCCCATGGATACCCAATCTACCCCCCAGGCTGCCAGCCGGGAAAGCCTCTCCACAGTTATTTGGCCAGAGACTTCAAGCAATACACGCCCCGCCGCAACGGCTATGGCCTTCACTATCTCCTCATCCCCCATGTTGTCGAGCATGACCACATCCGCCCCCGCAACAATGGCTTCCTGCAGCGCCTTCAGGTTGCTGACTTCAACTTCTATTTTCAGCAAGCCGTGCGTGGCCTGCTTGGCCCTTGAAACAGCCTCGCAAATGTCCCCATCCAATGCAGCAAGGTGGTTGTCCTTAATGAGAACCCCATCAAAAAGGCCAAAACGATGGTTTTGCAATCCGCCGTGGCGCACAGCTTGCTTGGAAAGCATGCGCAAACCGGGCGAGGTTTTGCGCGTATCCACCACGCGAAGCTTTGTCCCCTCAACCGCCTCGCGTACCTTGGCCGCGAAAGTGGCAATGCCCGAAGTACGTTGTACCAAATTCAGCGCCGTTCGCTCTGCAACCAACAAGGCGCGCATGGGCCCCTTCAAACGCGCAAGGCAAGCACCCGCCTCACAGCGTTGAGCGTCACTCACCAGCATCTCCACCTCAACACGCTCATCCACGTGCGCAAATGCCGCCAAAAAAGCTTCTGCTCCAGAAAACACCAAAGCCTCTTTGGCCATCAACTCGCCTTCGCCCCACAAATGCTCCGGCACCAAAGCCATGGTGGTCAGGTCCCCGGCGGCGCCCAAATCTTCGTCATAGGCCAGTTGCAACAAACGCTCTAAAAAACCATTGGGCTTCATCTCCTTCTCCCTTTCCGAGCTAAATTTTTCTTCGTGGTTTTTTTAGGCGCTGCTGTTTTTTTCAGCATGGGTTTGGGTTTTGAGTTGCGGGTTTTGTTGGGCTTGAGAGGCTGCTTCGAAACCGTCTTCTTGGAATGCTTGAGTTGTTTCTTCGCAAGGCTTCCAACTTTTTTCTTCGAGACAGCAGAGGCTTTTTTGACTTTTGCCGAAACGTCTGGCCTGTTTCTGGCTTTCCTTTTCACGGGCTTTTGGCCACGGCTTTGGCTTGGTTTTCTCAAGTCTGCCGCTTCCTTTTTCTGCAAAGACGCCTTTTTCGAAGGCACGTCCTTTGTTTTTTTCAAAACGGCTTTTGCTTTTTGCATGGCCTTCGCTTTGGGAGTGGCTTGGGAGGCTTGTGTTT
Organism: Cystobacterineae bacterium; assembly: GCA_009781495.1. Taxonomy (GTDB): domain Bacteria; phylum Myxococcota; class Myxococcia; order Myxococcales; family Myxococcaceae; genus WRKR01. The sequence continues at coordinate 70,832 of WQYA01000001.1, read as the reverse complement.
TGGGAGAAGACAACTTTGTCGCAGCTGGTTTTTTTGAAGAAGGCTTTGCTGAAGCCGCTTTTCCTGCGACGGTTTTTTTCACAGCAGGTTTTGTTGAAGTCGACTTTTTTGCGACGGGTTTTTTCACAGCAGCTTTCTTCTTTTGGGCTGCGGCTGTTGCTTTCTGGAGGGACACCTCGGGGGCAGGGGGGGTATCCAAAACAAAAACAGGGGGGGACGGCATCAGGGGGTGAAAAACAAAAACCTCCACTTTGGACGCAGCCTTTTCTTCGAGAGTTTCTGCAGGCACTTTGTTTTCTTCTTCGTCCACAACCCCAGCAATGTCCTCTTCGGCCACAACCTCTGCAACCCTTGAAGAAACCTCTGTCTCACTTGGAGAAATACGTTGCAAATGCTCGCTCATTTTCTGGAGTTTGTCTTGCAGCTCTTCAATGCGTGTCTTGTCTTTTTCAAGCACCTCTTGGGGGGCGCGCGCGACGAAGTTGGGGTTTTCCAGTTTCTTCAACAGCCCTCCCAAGTCTTTTTCTGCTTTGGACATTTCCCGTTGAATGCGAAGGCGCTCCTCCTGCAAATCCACAACACCCTCCAGGGGAATAAACACCTCCATCCCCATGCAAAAATCTACCCCCGCACACTTGGGCTTGTCCCCCATCGGTTGAATGCTCAACTCAGAAAGGCCTGCCAGCAAAACAAGCACAGAGGACTGCTTTTCAAGCAAGGCCCTTGTCTCTGCATGGTCGCTTTGGACAATGGCCTGTATTTTTTTCGAGGGGGGAATGTTGTTTTCTCCTCGAATGGAGCGTACGGCCTCAACAAAGGCCATGACAATGCCCATTTCAAGTTCCAAAGGCTCATTCAAATAGCCGCTGTCCGCTTGAGGGAAGGGTGCAACACAAATGGAAGGCGCTTCATGCCGCATGGGAAGCATTTGCCAAATCTCTTCCGTAATAAACGGCATAAAGGGGTGCAACAAACGCAAAACAACTTCCAACCCCCAAGCAAGGCAAGCACGGGTCGTGCGTTTGGCCGCTTCATCGTCTCCGCTGAAAATGCCTTTAGAGAATTCAATGTACCAGTCACAAAACCCCCTCCATACAAAATGGTAGAGGGCCATGGCCGTCTCAGAAAACTGAAAATTCTCAATACCCTCATCCACCGTTTTTATGAGACGGTTCAGGCGCGACAACATCCACCCATCGGCCAATGAAAGCTCTTCGGGCGAAGGTAGGGTTTCAAACTCAAACTCACCAAAATTCATCAAAGCAAAACGCGCCGCGTTATAAAGCTTGTTGCAGAAGGCCCTATAGCCGTTGACACGCTCCATCGGCAGACGAATTTCCCGGCCCTGCTGTGTCAATGAAGCCAGCGTAAACCGCAGCGCATCCGCCCCCATGGGCGCCATACCTTGAGGAAACTTTGAGCGAATGGCCGACGGCAACTCTGAAGCCGGAGCGCCGCGAATAATCAACAGAGGGTCCACCACGTTCCCCTTCACCTTCGACATCTTCTCCCCCTTCTCATCGCGAATCATCGCATGTAAATATACTTTTGAGAAAGGCACTTCTTTCATGAAGTGAATGCCCAACATCATCATCCGGGCTACCCAGAAAAAGAGGATGTCGTGCCCCGTCTCCATCACCGCATTGGGGTAGAAGGTTTCAAGCTCTTTGGTTGGGTTTGGCCAGCCCAAGGTGGAAAACGGCCACAACCCGGAAGAAAACCACGTGTCCAAAACATCCGGATCTTTCACCCAATTCCCCGAGGGGTTGTCCGCAGTAACCCCGGGGTTTTCGCGGCTCACCACAGGCGTTGCACGCTCAAAGTCAATGCTTCCATCTGCAAGCTTGGGGCTTGTGTCCAGAGAGTACCAGGCGGGAATTTGGTGCCCCCACCACAGTTGTCGGCTGATGCACCAATCGTGAATGTTGCGCATCCACGCATAGAAAGTGTTGGTCCAGCTCTCTGGATAGAATTGTGTTTTCTTCGCTTCAACCGCTTCTATGGCTGCTTGCGCCAAAGGCTCAACACGCACAAACCACTGCAGGCACAAACGCGGCTCAACGGGAACGCCGGAGCGCTGACTCACCGCCAATGAGAGGCGATAGGGCTCTTCTTTCACCAAAAGCCCCTGTTCTATCAAATCGGCTACCACTTTCTTGCGCGCTTCAAACCTATCCATGCCTGCATAGGGGCCCGCATTCTCATTGGTGCACGCCGCCTCGTCGAAAATGGAAATCATCGACAAACCGTGCTTCAAACCAATGAGGTAGTCGACAGGGTCATGCGCAGGCGTTACCTTTACTGCTCCCGTCCCAAATTCTTTGTTCACCCATTCGGCATCCGCAATGACGGGTATTTCCCGCCCCAACAGAGGCAACAACAAAGTCTTTCCCACCCAATGTGCAAAACGTTCATCCTCAGGGTGGACGGCAACCGCAACGTCACCCAACAAAGTTTCAGGCCGCGTGGTTGCTACCACCAAGCGCTCTTCGCTGTCTTTGACGGGATAGGCAATGTGCCACAAAAAACCATCGCACTCTTCATGCTCCACTTCCAAATCCGAAAGGGCTGTGCGCAAGGAAGGATCCCAATGAATCAACTTCTGCGCGCGATAAATCAACCCCTCTTCATGCAGTCGAACAAAAGCTTCACGCACAGCAGTCGAGGAGCTTTCATCCAACGTGAAGCGCTCTCGGCTCCAATCCAAAGAAGCCCCCAACAGCTTGTGTTGCTCTGCAATGCGGTTGCCCGAAGCGTCTTTCCATTGCCACACGCGCTTGAGGAATTCTTCTCTTCCCAAGTCAAACCTGGTCAGCCCTTCGTTCTTCTTCAGTTCGCGCTCCACAACCGTCTGCGTCGCAATCCCCGCATGATCGATGCCTGGAAGCCACAACACATTGTGGCCTTTCATCCGCTTGTGGCGAACCAAAATATCCTGCAAGGTCGCCGGCAACACATGTCCAAGGTGCAAAGAGCCCGTCACATTCGGCGGAGGCAAAACAATGCAATAGGGGGGCTTGGCTGAACTCGCCTCTGCACGAAAAAACGCCTTCTCCAACCACCAGGCATACCAACGCTCTTCCACTTGGCTGGGCTCATAGGATTTTGGCAACTCAAGTCCATTCATAATATTGCCTTCTCTCAAAAGGTTCTTAACAAAACAATATAAAGAAACGGCGGCTACTTCTATATAAGTAGCCGCCTTTTTTCTCACAAACTCGACTCGAAATGGCTAGCGCCTTTCGCCTCTTTCTTTGGCTTGAATTAACCGCTCTATGTGCTCGCGAATGAGGGCTTCTGCCAACTGAGGAACCACTTCCCAAATCACCTTCTCCAGAAGCTCTTTTGAAATGGAAGGCAACAACTCCCGGAGCGCGGCCTCAGCTTGGACTGCAGGTGGGGCCTGGGGAATGGGTGTTGTACGCCCCATTAAACCAAAAGGATCTCTACGTACCACCCCACCCCCCCCAGCGGCTGGATGCGGCATGGGCGCACGCGCAGACAAAGGAGGGCGGTAGCCCGGAGAGGGGTATGAAGATGCAGCCGCCGCCGGCCTTCCCGAAGGAGGAAACAGGGAAGGAGATGCTGCAGGAGAGGGCGTACGTTGGAGCGGGACGGCTCTGGGCATGGGCGCCGCCAAAGGAACCCCAGCCCGAGGGGAAACCTGTTGCGTCAAAGGCAAGGGCCTAAGTGCAGAGGGGGAAGCATAGGGGGGAGGGGGGGGCCTTGCCGCATAGGCCGCAGGAGGAGCGGCCGCACGCGCGGGAGGAAACACGGGAGCTGGAAACCCCGGCTGAGAAGGACTGTCCACCGTAAAAGTCGTCGCTTGCAATATCGGATCTGAAGGCGCAATACCAGGTACAGGCCCCATAGAAGGCGGCGGCGCAGCAGGCGCTCCAAATAGAGGAACACCCGGCACACGCCTCGTCACACCTCCCGGAATAACAGGAGCAACTCTTGGAATCGGCTCTCTCGTGGGAGCAGGCGCCGATGCCACAGAGGCCGGTGAAGGAGAAACCGGCGAAGCAGAAAAAGCGGCCGATGGCGCCGCGGCTCTCGAAGGCGGGGGAGGCTTCAAAAAAGCTGGAAGAGGCTGTGCAGCCGCCGGCGGGGGAGCCGAAGGAGAAGAAGAGGGAGGCGGCACAAAAGTCGACGCCACAGGAGAAACCACAGGCGCAGGAGGAACCATGGGCGCCGCAGAAACCGCAGGCGCGGGGGGAACCATAGGCGCTGCAGAAACCACTGGCACAGGGGGAACCATAGGCGCTGCAGAAACCACTGGCACAGGGGGAACAACCATAGGTGCTGCAGAAACCGCAGGCACAGGGGGAACTACAGGCGCCGCATGCGCAGCAGAGGCCACAGGCTGCGGCTTTGAAGCGGCCAAAGGCACGCGCATGGGCAAAGCAGCCACCAAGGGCAAACCCAACATGCTGCATACTTTGTCGAGCAAAGCTTGGCTCTCAAAAGGTTTGGCAATATAGGCATCCGCCCCCGAGGAACGCACCTTCTCCTCGTCTATGGCCTCCTGTCCATTGAGAAGAAGCAAGACGGGAATGCGTGCCGTCTTCGGGTTTTTCTTGAGCGCTGCGCAAACCTCGAAACCATCCTTGCCAGGCATAGCTCCATCTACCAACACCATGTCTGGAGTCACCTCTTGGGTACGAGTGACGGCATCCACACCGTTGTCGACTTCAATTAAGCGGAAGTCATCGGTAGACAGCACCAAGGAAACCACCTTGCGCATCGTCAACGAGTCATCAGCAACCAGAACATTTTTCGGCATGTAGCCCTCACAACAAATGCAGCCTAAGCAGTATACTACGTACAATAGCCTTCAACAGCCCACGGGAAAAATTTTCAACCTCCACCCTCTGGCCCCTTCTCTCCTTCACCTTCCTAACCTCTCTTCCAACACCCCCCCTCCTGCAACATGTGCTGAATTCTAAGAAACATTCCTTTCCCCTTCACCTTATCTCACAAAAACGCCCCGCATGCCGCCCAAAATCGCCTCCCCCCCTTGGAGCCCCATATCCCTCCCCCTGCTCTCCCCCGCTTCACTTGAGGTATAACTTAATTTTTCCAGTAGCTTAGACTTTTATAACCCTCTGAGGCCCTTATTTTCCTTTCTTCTCCTTCGCCTTCTTCTCGGCTTCTTCTAAACTCTTCAATAAATCCGCCGCCTTCTTCGCTTCCGCACTCTTGGGGTGTACCCGTATCAACTCTTCAAGGGCCAACTTGGACTCGGCTAATTTTTTGAGCTGCCTGAAACATTCGGATGAGCGCAAATAAGTCAGCGGGGCCGAGGTCGTTTTGGGAAACTCCTGAATCACCTTTCCATATTCATAAAGCGCTTCACGGTAGTGTTGCTTCACAAAATGGGTTTCCCCGAGTTGAAAATATACCTCGCCCGCGGCACTGTCTTTGGGCCACCTGCGCAGAAACTCATTCAGCAAAGCCTGAGCCCCCTCCATGTCTTTGGCTGCAAGCGCCTCTTGGGCATATTTCAGAAAGGCCTTGGGCTCATCGGGCTTAGGTTTGGGGGGTATAGCCGGGGGGGAGGTTGAAGGAGGCGCCGCCGCTGGGCTTATAGCCTCCGTTGGGGGTACAGCAGGCACACTTTGCATTTGTATGCGAAGCGCCGCCTGTGCGGCTTCCAACTCTCGAAGCCGGTGCTCTAACAGCCCCAACTCCCCGCGTAAACTTGCTATCTCCTCTATGGAGCGTTGCATCTGCACCCCAATGTCGGCGCCGCTTTGCCTGGCCCACTGCTCCGTTTGGCCCAACGCTTTCGCTGTACGCTCTTGGTTCTCCTTCACCTCAAGGCCAAGCGACTCATTTTCCATCCTCAACTTTTGCACATGCACTTCAAGCAAATGCCCCCGCTCTGCGGGGAAGAAACAACCCGTCAACAATACAACAACACAGGAAAGACTTCGTCTCATAGCTGCATTCACAATCCTCAATAAACTGGGTTGGCATATTCCTAGAAAGCACACGCCCTGGCTTTTGTCTTGGTTTCTTAGCCTACATGGGACGCCAAGGAAAGAATCTGCCGGCGAAGGTGGAAACAAGCGTTGGGGGCAACAGGAAGCTTTAAGCCTTTTGCAAAACACCTTGCTAAAATGTTTTAGACTAAAATCAACTTGGGGCCTTGCAGGCTTTTTCGAATCAACTCAAAAGCGCCTTCAACCTCTGCTTCTGCTTCTGTAAGGCGACGAATGCAGAGCGCATGGGGTTTGGAGGGCGGGCCGCAGACGTTTTTCAAATCCTCCAACAAAGCAATGGCCGACTGAAGGACCGTATGCGAAGCTTCTTCCGCTGAAGCTTCTGCCAAGGCGCCCCCTGTTTCTTCTTTCAGCTTGGCAGAAAAACGCTGGAGTGTTGCCCGTAGTTTTTCTCCAGAAAACTCACTCAAGGGTTTTTGTAAAAATTCACTCTCCACCCTCAATATACGCAAGGGGGTATTTCCGGAAGGGTTAGGGGACAGAGGGCGTAGGGTGGACTTTTCAAAGACGCCCAAAAGCAGATCGTCATCCGGAGAAGGCCATGTATAGGGCACCACCTCTAAAAAAACATAGAGGGCCGGTATCCCCCGCTTGACAGCATCCAACTCCTCCTTCTCCAGTGGGGGAAAACCCTCAGGGGCGCCTATCAACAACAGAGGAAAAACCACCTCTCCCCAAAAATCCTCAGAGACAGGCCCCGTGGAAGCAAAACTTGCCCAAAGTTGCGCGGCAAGCTCACACGTCTGTCCATGCCTCTCCCACTGCTCACCCATGGGCTTGTGCGGCTCCATGGAGCCGAATACGGCTTGAAATTGGTTTTCCATGTGCGCCTTCAACTTCGCGGGAAAAGCGCTTCCTGTGCGGCCGAGGGCGTCTTTGAGTTCCTGCATGAGTTGGCTCGGCAGACGCTTCCATAGGGCCTGGGCCTTCTCCATGTCCAAGGCCATCAACTGGACAAAACTTGGATCAAACAAGTGCTGATAGAGTTGGGCATCCAACTTGGGCGCATCCAACAAAGGAATCCCCGAAGCCAAACGCGCAGAGCTGAGGGAGTTGCTCAAATTCCGAGTCAATGCGTCCAACTTTCCCAGGTTGGCCGAAGCCAAAGCGTCCAACACCGCCTCAAACGGAGGCAAAACAACCATCGCCTCTGCAAAGCCCAAAGACACCCCTGCCGCCGAGTCGTGGTTGGAAAACCAAAACCCCTTATGCATATGCAAAAGCTTCTCACCGAGGACAGCCGTCAACCCCAAAGCAATGAGTTGGTGCTCCGGCTTGGAAAGTTTGAATGCGCCACCCAAAACTTTAATGACGGACTTCTCAATTTCACTCCAAGAAGCATTCAAATAATCCACGTCTCTCTTTTCAGCCGTCTTCAACAAAAGCACCAACTGGGAGAGTGCGGCTTCCATATGCGGGGGTTTATCCATATCCATATCCATGGCCCCTCCATAACATGTATGTAAGGCTTGTTTGGAATTTCTCGCTGTGCAAACAAAGTTTGTCGCTTCTAAACACAGCTGTTAGAAGAAATGGAAACAATGCGTTTTCTTGCGCTGCTGTGCAGCACCCTCATCCTTGGCGCCTGCGCCTCCCTCTCGCCACGCTTCTCCCCCGCCGTCGCTACAGGGTTTGCCCGCGACGAAATGTGGAAACTGACAACCCCTGAGTCGGAAATTTATTACCCCAAAAAACATGAGGCAGAGGCCTTGCGCCTTGCCCAACAAATGCGTCAATGCCTGCTCACGCTGCGCAGCAAAACCCAGGGACACACACCCACAAAACGCATGCTGGTTTTTCTCACCTCTACCAACTTCAACAACGCCTATGTCGCAGGAGAATATGGGGGGGAGCCTCTGCATACGGTTAACCCCCTCTTCCTTACGAGTGAAACTTTTAATTGGTATAACCTGTCGGGGGGGGACATTTCAGAAGTCGCCTGCCATGAAATTTTTCACTATGTACATTTTGAGCAGACACGGGGAATTTGGAGGTGGTTTAACCTTATTTTCGGGCCGCAGGTTTCCCCTCAGGCTTCTTTGGAAAGGTGGTTTACGGAAGGGGTAGCGCAATTCTATGAGGGGCGGCTGCGCCACCCTACGGGAAGGCCCCATAGCCCCTATTACCACGCGCTCTTCCATTCGGGTATTGCTGCACGCAAAGGCAAAATTTATGAGAGCGACTTGCACCCCCAAACAAGGGACTTGCTGCCCGCTTCCGGCGCCTATCTCACCTCGCTCTTTTTTATTGAATATCTCGTTGAAACCTATGGGGAAGAAAAACTTTGGGCGTTAATCTCATTGCAGGCCGACGCCTTCTTCTTCCCCTTCGGCGTCAGCCTGCGCTTCCAAAAAGTCTATGGCAAACCCCTCGCCGCCCTCCTGGCAGAGTGGGAAATAAACCTCGCCTCTAAAACGGCTCCGCTGCTAGCCCCACCGGCCTACCAAACTACCCTTAGGGAAAATGTGGGCTATGTGGCAAGGCTGGGGGTTGCGGCCGACGGCAGCATGGCGCTGGTCGCCTCCCACCGGGAAAAAACCCCCGCCCTCCTGTTGCTGGAAAGCGACGGGCGTCTGCGCGCAAAACTGCCGCTGACACAATATGTGCCCTATCGCCAATGGGCGAGCGCGAGCGCTTCAAGCATTTCTGGCCTCTCTTTCAGCAACGACGGACGTTGGCTTTTCCTGCACAACCAGGACATCAACGACTGGGGAAATGAAGTGGGGCAACTGTGGAAGGTGGATACGCAAACGGCTAAGGTGGTGCAGGTGTGGCAAAACGCAGGAAGCCAGGGGGGCTGTCTGCACCCGGATGGGCAACGCTATGTCTGGGTGGAGATGGAGCCTGGAAAAACACGCCTGGTGGAATTTCATTTGCACACCCGACAAAAACAAACCCTGTTCGAAGAGGGCCCCGGCGTCGCCTTCGCTGCCCCAAGCTATTCTCCAGACGGCAAATACCTTGCCTTCGCGCGCTGGGAAGGCAAAGGCTGGAACATTCACCTGTGCCGCATCGGCGGTCCATGCCGACAACTCACCCATAGCTCGGCCTTCAACTATGCCCCTAAATGGGTGGATAAGGATAACCTCCTCTTTGTAGGCCAAGAGGGAAATAGCGCTCAGGCTTTTCGCCTCCACCTCCCCTCCCAAAAATATATACGCCTAACACAGGCGCCCTTCTTTGCCATGGATGCAAGCCCCTCCCAAACGCATATCGCTTTCCTTAACCGAGTAGGGTGGGGATGGAACCTGGAGCGCATCCCCCTTAACCTCCATGAGACAACACCAAAAGACGAAACACCCCCCAACGAGGCCCTCCATGAAACCCCAAACAACGAGGGACTCCAAAAGGAAGTGTTGGATGAGGCAGCCCCCAAAGACGAGGCGCAAACCAACAACACCTTGGCCCATGAAACCTTAGAAAACGAAACCTCCCAAAATGGGCAGCTGCAACAGGAAGGGCTTCAAATAGAGTCCAACCGCCCCTATTCCGGGTGGGAGGGGCTTTGGCTTCCCAAAGCACGCATCCCCTTCGTGGACATCTATTTGCCTGCAAGGTTTTGGGAGGCAAAAATCGGCTCCTCCTTCGGACTCTCCCTCTATGGGAGCGATCGCCTCAGCTTCCACAACTGGGCCGTGGACTTTCGCTTCGCTACACCCGCCAAGGCCTATAGCGCGGCACTGGCCTATCTCAATCAACAACTCGCACCGTGGACACTGTTTGCTCAACTCCAATATGACAAAACACCTTCCGTAGAATATTGGGTGGGGCAACTCGGAGGACAACGCAGCTTCTTCACCACCCCCATGCGCCTCTCCTTCCTCGCCATCGACAGAAACCTGTCGGGCCTCCACCAACGCTATCTCGGCCCCTCCTTCTCCCTCAACTATGCCGCGGGCGCCTCTACCGCTATGGGAGGCATCCAAAGCCTGTTTCAAATAGGCGCCTCGGCAAGCCTCTTCCTCAAAGGCTTGGGCAGCACGCGCAACCTCGTTGACTTGTCCGGCCACCTCGGCTTCGGCATCCCCCTGCCCTTTTCAACACGACATTCCTTCACCCTGGGCTTGAGAGGACGCTTCCTCCCCAATGCCCCTAAAGGTAGCCTACAACTGGGGGGTATGGCCTATAACCCTGTCCTCCTCCAAACCCTGGAGTCCCAATATGCCCCCTCCCCTCACCTCTTCCTCCCTACGTTTTTCGGTGAGGCCATACGCGGCTTCGAGGACTTCTCCATACGCGCCAACCATGCAGGCATTGCCAACGCCCGCTACCGCTATTCCTTCGTCATTGACAGGGGCTCCGTCTCTGTCTTCAAAATCTTCCCCTCCCTCTTCTGGCGACAAGTCGACGTGGAGCTTTTCGGCACCGCCGCTTGCAGCGACAACCCCACCCAACGCTGGCTGAAATCCGCAGGCCTCGCCGTCTTCCTGCGTACCTCCATCGCCCAAAGCGTCTCCTTCTCCCTCTATTACCAACTCTCTGTACGCTTCGACGCCGGGCTCCCTCCCCTCCACCTTATCGGCTATTCCTTGGAATAATTTGCCTCAATAAAACCCATGGCCTTGGCCCTCCCTCTGTGGAAATAATCCACCTATACTTCGAGAAAAGAAGCCCCCCCACTGACTCATTTTGCCGCTTGCATTTTCTTCGCGAGAGCGTGCTATGGTTCGTTCATGCGTGCTTTCGTCTTGAGTCTCTTTTTGCTTCTGGCCTCGTCCGCACAGGCACAACCTGAAGAGCGCCCTCGGTTGAATAACTTCTCCTATAGCGAAAATGCCCGTGCAGAAACGTCGAGAAGCGGTATCTCAAAATATAAAGAGTCTCTGGAAAAACTCTCAGAGCCTGTCCCCCTCACGGCCATTTCCTTGGGCATCGCCGTCTTGCTGTTTACATTGCCTTTCGCTGTCCATTATTTCGGCGACATGTCCAGAGAAATGCGCTCCGCCCAAACAACCAATACCCCCCCTAAAACCCTACGCCAAGCCGAAGAGAGAGCTAAAAGACACCTCCCCCCGGGAAAAAAATGAAGGGCCCCCCTCATCCTCAAAGCGGATCTTCTTCAACCATCACTTGTTTGGGCTTGTTGGCAGGAGGCAAAACAACAGGAGAGGGGGTTTCTTGTGTTGGAGCAAGCACTGCCGCCTTTTGCCCCGGAGACAAATCCTCAGCCAACTTCTGAGCAACGGTGTCCAGCACCCAATGTATGCGGGTACGGTAAAGGGTAGAATCCTTCGCCATAACGAAAGGATCTAAAACCGGTAGACTCGACGCCTCTTCCTCTGCATAAAAACTCCGCTTCCATAACACACTCCCACCCTGCAAACGAAACATACGCCCATGGCCGCTGACCCAAAAACGAAGCTTCCCCTGGGCGCTGCGAATGCCGTATTCCTCAATAACAAGCTCTACCACACTGTCTACATTGAGTGAGGCCAATGTCGGATAGTTGGGTTCCGCATCCGCTTCATCCTGAGTCAAAAAAATACCCAGGGCGCGAGCAACCTGGGAGGGGTCAGCCGCATCTCTAAATGGCGCAACCTCTCCCAAATGCAACATGGTGCGCGCACGTAAACCGTCCGACAACTCATAGTGCGGCAAACCTTTGAGCATTCGAGCAGCCATGCGCCGGTTGCCTTCGGCAGGCGCCAACTTCTTGAGGCCTTCTCTAAATGAGTTGTCGTCCGTAAAAACGGTTGCCTTCGGCCCCGCATTCTTCAATATGCGGCCCACAAAAGCAGGCTTCTGAACCGTGTTCAATGCCGCAACATCCAGCGACTTGTGAGCGCAGCCCATTCCCAATAATGCTACAGCAGCAACAAGGCAAAAATGTTTCATGCCTCGGTTTTAATCCAAGAAAATGTTCTCTGCGAGCATTGAAATGTCTTTTTGGCTAACTGAGCATTGAAATGTCTTTTGGGCTAAATGAATGTCTCAAAATCCTCGGTTTGCAAACCCAGGGACTTGAGCGAAAACTCCTCTCCCATCCCCATCCGCTCTTCCATCAGCCGGCTCAAAAGCTCCAATACTTGAGGGTGTGTGGAAATTAACGTATTGAAATCACTGACGGGAAGCTTCAGCAAAGCACATCGCTCCACCGCCACAACGCTGGCCGTGGCCGGCTTCTTCGTCAATAGGGATATTTCTCCAAACAATTCCCCTTTCTTGAGCTCCGCTATCTTTTGGCCATTTTTAATCACTTCTAGGCGGCCTACCAATATGACAAATAAACCCTCACTCATCCCGTCTTGCACCACAACCTCCGTGCCCGCCACCACATCTACCGCCTCAAAACAACGAATCAGCTTCTGGCGATCCTCCAAAGCAAAAGGCCTAAACAGTGCAGAACCGGCCATAATATTGTTGAGCAAACGTTGCCGATAAAACCGCCAAAGCGCTGTGGAAACTTGTGGGAATTTGCGAGAAAGCTCAGCCAATACCTCTGCGGAAATTTCTAAAACTTGAGTGTCCGTCTCCATGGCTTCAACAAATGCTGAACGCGGCTCCCCCGACAATAAGGCCATCTCCCCAAAAAACTCCCCCTCCTTTAAAATGGCTAATTCTACCCGCTCCCCTCCTTGTAGGCGAAATACCCGAACGGCCCCTGAACAAATAATAAAAAAAGAATTCCCTCGCTCCCCTTGCCCAATAATTCGACTCCGCGGCGCAAACCTTCGAAGCGGACATGCTTGAAACAAAGCCAACAACGCCGCTTTCGGCAACTCCGAAAACAACGGAATGTTCAGCGGTAAACCCGTCGAAGGCGTCGTGTGCTTCGCCGCTTTAAACCAAGCACTTGGATTTTCCCCTCGCTCCTCAAGGCTGGCTTTCGCCGCGTCCTCAATGGCATAAAAAGCACCGGCCATCGGACGAATGCTCGGGGGCTTCATGGCGCTGGCCCATGAAGCCTCGGATGACGGTTTTTCTAAAAACGAAGACGGCGTGCCAACGGGCGTCGCTACAGACAGGACAGCTTCTACATGGGAAGGAGGAACGACTGCTCCGGCACCCCCCCCCTGCACCTCCTCTACCCCCTCCCCCTCACACCCTTCAGCTAACGCCTCATGCCCTAAAACAATCGGCATCTCCTCCTCCCCCACAAGCTTCCCAGGAAGCGGTATGGGCGTCGGCAACAAAGACGCTTCCTGCCTCGAAAAACCACCCCTCTCGGCTGTAAGCACAGGCTTCGCTTCTAGGTTCTCGGGTGTGTATTTCGAAGGAAAAACCGAAAAATTCGAAGGCTTGGCGTCCGCCTTGCGCGCATAAAGCTCTTCCAACATGCCCTGTACGCCTATATGCTCAGGCTCTACTTCTAAAACAAGTTTGCACGCTGCTATCGCACGAGGAAAAAATCCACTGTCCGCATAGGACTCGGCCGCTTCATAATAGGCGGCTGCCGCCTTCTCCTTCTTGCGTAAACGCGACCAGGCATCGCCCAAACGAATCCACGCTTGAGAATCCTTGGGCATCTGCGCACAATAAGCTTCATACATTTCTGCGGCCTTCGCAAAGCGCCCTTTCGCAAACGCCAACGCAGCTTGCTCGCGCAAATCACTCAAATCCATGCTTCTTAACTCTCTTGCTCAAATAGGGCCAATACCTTGACGAACTCTTTTAAAATAATCCTCACTTAGGGCTTCTAATACTTCCCCCAAGTCTCCTCCTCTTAAATAACGCAAGGCCCTTGCCGCCGCTTCACGAATCTCAGGAGACTCATGAAACAATTGCTTTTCAATCTCTTCAGAAATATCCCCACCTCCCATTTCTCCCAATGCCTCCAGGGCTGCCTTCTTTTGGAGCAATACCGTCGAGTTTAGCAATATAAGCAACTTGTCTCGCGCCCCCCTCTGTTTGGCGTGTCCTAAACAACGGGCTGCCTCCATGGCTTCTTGAACACTCTTGTTCAAAAAATCCATCAATGTCTGCGCGCCCTCCTCGCTCAACTGCCGACATGACAACAGACTGAGCAAACTGGAGCTGTCTTCTGTACGCCTCCCTAGGGCCGCTATAAGCCGTTTCTCCCCTTCTATACCTTCCCGCATAAATGCCTCTGCTACAACCAGGCGGACCTCCTCGCTCCTATCGAAAAGGCCCTGCTCCGCTAGGCCCCCATGCCCTTCCCCCATCCCTGCCAATGCCGCTAAAACAACCCCTCGCAATGAAACATTCGCTATATTTATGTAACGCTTCAAATAGGGCTCCACCGCCTCAGGCTTTAAACAACTTGCCAACTTTAAAAACGCAGCCAATTGCTCCCCCTCCGCCCAACTCAACTCCTCCGCTAACTCCGGCAACAACAAGGGCCCGGAAGCTTGCTTGCCCATCTCTTTGAGCAATACGGCATTGCGCGCCTCTATCCCCTTCACCAACAACTCCTGGCGTTGCCTGCGCTCTGTGTCCCCTCCCTCCCCCTGAGGAATACGCACCCCAAAACCACCCCCCAGGGGTGACTTTATCCAACTCTCCTCCTTCTTCGCTAAAACACCTATCTGCTCTAATATAAACCTAAGCTCCTTCGCCGGCTTCTCTTGTAGCTCCCCCCGTAAATAGGCTTGCGAAAGCAACTGCGCGGCCAAAGTTGACAAAACCAAGTCAGAGGACTTCGTTAATGCCCAAACCCTGTCCGCCTCGTTGCTCCAAGCATCCGGCCAACGCATTAATACCAACAAAGCGGTTGGGGCCAAAGACGCATTGGACAGTTGCTCAAACAAAGGACGCGGCGAGCAAGGCGCCCTTTGCGCCAATGCCAAGGCCGCACGAAAACGCAGCAAACGGTTCCCCGGTTGAACGGCAAGCTCACAAATGGCTTTGTCCACTTCAGTCGATGAAGCAAAGCTTGCCAGTCCTTCCAACGCCAACAAAGCCGTCTCCTCTTCTGCCGTCGTTAACCGAATCAACAGAGGTATGGAGCTTGTTGCCTGCAAGGCAGCCACCGCAGCTATGCCGGCTCTGCGAATGTCAGCGTTGCTGCTCAATGCCAAAATCTCCAGCTCCGCCAAAGCTGCCTGCGCACCCAAATTGCCCAAACCTTCAGCCGCAGCCACCACCACCGCAGACGTCTTCTCCTTCAGCAAAGGAAGCAAGCTTTCGACGGCTTCATCGCGGCCGCTCTCTCCCAGACGAGCAATGGCACTCACCCACTCTGCATGCGAAGGCGGCGAAGCAAGCTCCCTTTGGGTTTTCTCCCACAATTCCTTGGCCTCAAAACCCACCGCCTGCTTCATGGGCGCTGCAAGGCCAGAAGCTTTCAGCGCTTGTACAATGGCATATCGCATGGGTCGACGGCTCTTGGAATAACGCAACAGCAAATATTTGCGCGCCTTCTCGCTGCTGTTGCGGCCCATGGCCAAGGCCGCAGCCACTTGGACTTCTTCATCGGCGTCCATCAACAAATCGCTCAGCAAGTCCAAAGCATATCGGTCTCGGCTTTTCCCAAGCCCTTCGGCTGCCACCCTGCGGACGCCTGGCTCCACGTCCCTGGCTGCCAAGGCCAAATACTCCAAGTCGCCGGGCGTTAGCTTCTCAATCAACCGCTTGAGGGCTGCAATGCGCGCCTCAGGGAAAGGGTTTTCCAAGCTGGCTTTCCACGCCTCCTCCTTCTCGTTGCAAGAAAGCAATAACATCGACAACACCGACAATGCATAGGTCCATCGCATGAAAACCCATATATCACTTGCCAACAGAAAAGCCCGCCGCACGGACTGGCAAACCCACCACCAAGGGAGGTTGGCAAGTGCCCGAAGCAACCGCTTTCAACAACACACATTCTTCTTCCGTCAATGCCCGCATCTGTCCAGGGTACATTTTTAGGACGGAAATGCCCGCTTGCGCTGGGCGAAACAGGCTTAAAACAGGGTGGCCTATGGCTTCAAACATACGTTTAACGAGGTGGTAGCGCCCTTCGGTTACGGTTAATACCACCCAACTGTTGGCCTTTAAAATACGGTAGGGCTTGGCGCTTAAGGCCACCGCCGGCTTCCCATCGCTGAGCACCACCCCCTCGCAAAGCCGTCGCAAAGCCGCAGGGGAGGGCTTGCCGCGGACTTTGGCCACATAGCTGCGTGGAATTTTAAAACGCGGCCTCAACAAACGGTTGACCAAGTCGCCATCGTCCGTCAACAACAAGGCGCCTTCGGTGTCATAGTCCAAACGGCCTACCGGGTAGATGCGCCCATGCTCTTTGCTCAGCCAATCCCCTATACAGGGGCGGCCTTGGGGGTCTGCTAGGGTAGTCACTACCCCAGGGGGTTTATAAAATATAAAATATCGCTGCTGTAACGCTAAACTTAATTTATGGCCGTCTATACATATCTCATCCCTCCCCGCATCTACCACACTGCCTAACTGACATACCGTCTGGCCGTTCACTTGGACTCTCCCGGCCAACATCAGTTGCTCGGCCTTGCGCCGTGAGGCTACCCCGGCCCTCGCCAGGTATTTGTGCAAACGCTCCATACTCTTTTGCCTATAGAGAGCGTCCACCATCTAGCACGAGAATTTGCCCCGTCATGGAATTATTCGAGAGCAAAAAAAACATCGCCTCCACCAAACTCTGGGGCGATACCTTCTCCTTCATCGGAATTTTGGAAACCAGCCGCGCCGTGGCCTTGGCGGAAAGGCCCTTTGAAGGCAATACCAGCCCCGGCGCTATGGCGTTGACGCGCAGCCTGGGCGCCAACTCCTTGGCCAAAGAGCGGCACAACTGCGCCAGCGCGGCCTTCGTCATCGCATAGGCCGCATAGCCGCCCCATGTCTGCTCTAGCCCCGCTATGTCCAATATGTGGAGTATGTGGCCCCCACCCCTCCTCCCCATGGGCCCCGCTAACTGCTGGCTTAACAAAAAGGCTGCCCTTACGTTTATCTTCCATAACCTGTCCAAACACCCTGCCGAGGTTTTGGAAAATATGGCCCCCTCCATTATCCCCGCATTGTGCACCAAAATATGCGGTACCCCCATATGCCTGCATACTTCTTCCCCAAGCCTTTGCGGCCCCCCCTCCTCCTCAAAGTCCGCAACAAAAACCTCCGCCCTCACCCCCTGACGCCTTAACCGCCCAGCCAAAGCATGGGCCCCCCTCGTGGAACGGTTACAGTGTAGGGCTACGTCTATCCCCGCCTCCCCTAGCGCCCTCGCTAAATGGGCCCCTATCCGCGTGCCTGCTCCACTTATCAACGCCAGCTGCCTGGAGGTTTTGCCAAGTCGTGGTTTCATCTTCCTGCCTCTCTCGTTATAAGCACTAACATGTCATCGGTGTTTGAAGAGCTCTTTCAGCAAGCGCGGCAATCCGTTCCCCTCATTCACGCCTCTGAATTGTTCAGCCAACTCTCTCAAAAAAACCCCGAAGTTCAACTGATCGATCTCCGAGAAGCCAACGAATACCACAGAGGCAAAATCGCAGGCGCCATTATGCTCCCACGCAGCCGCTTGGAAATACGCATTGAGGCCCTGGTCAAACCTGAAGACACTCTGGTCCTCTATTGCTCGGGCGAAGTGCGCTCCATCCTCGCAGCCCAAGTCCTCCATGACATGGGCTTTCACAATGTCTCCGCCCTCAGGGGCGGTTTGACTCAGTGGGTAGCCCAAGGCTATCCCTGTGAGCCTTGCTTGAGTGAGCAATACCTGGAGCGCTTCGAAAAACACGTCAAACTCCCTGAAGTAGGCATCCAGGGCCAAGCCTTGCTCAAAAACGCACGTGTGCTCATCGTCGGCTTGGGCGGCCTGGGCTCCCCCGTCGCACTCTATCTGGCGGCCGCAGGCATCGGAGAATTGGGGCTGATGGATGCGGATGTTGTGCACCTCTCTAACTTGCCCCGACAAATCCTCCACAGTACCCCCAGCCTTAACCTCCCCAAAACATGGAGCGGAGCTTATAGGCTTCAAACACTGTGCTCGGACTTGCACCTCAAAGTCTTTAATGAGCGCCTTCACTCCGGAAATGCTGCCCCCCTCATCGAAAATTTCGACGTCGTCGTCGATGCTTCCGACAACTTGGAAACTCGCGAAATCATCAATACCGCCTGCGTGTCTACGCATACCCCTTGGGTTTATGGCTCTGTCTCCGGCTTCGAAGGCCAAGTCACCCTCCTCAATGCTCCCAATGGCCCCTGCTATCGCTGCCTGTGGCCTAACCCCCCTGAAAACCTCACCACCTCCGGCCCCCTGAATACCGCCGCGGGAATTGTCGGCCTCTTGCAGGCCAATGAAGTCCTCAAAGTGCTGCTCGCTCATGGAGAGCTTCTGTCCGGTCGCTTGCTCCTTTGGAATTCCTCGGAAAGCCGCTTGCGCGAAATCCTGTTCTCTAAAAAAGCCGATTGCCCCGCCTGCGGCTTGGGCACTTAAAATGCTTTAGCGCGACTTTAACAGAAAGTCCGAAAGGTCTACCGTCACTTGCGTCATCTTCTTCCCAGCTTTCACTTCTGCCTTGAAAGCTACCGGCTCCTTCAAGGCCTTACCCCGTAACTCAAGCTCATATGCCCCTTCATAAAGCGGAATGGGTAAACCTACCATCCCCAAAGCTTTGCCTGTACCTTTGCGAAATACTTCCATCCCTTCCATACGCTCAGGGTGGGTGAGAATTTTTAGCCGCCCCTCCTCAAACTTCTTCTCAAACTCAAAAACCTCCCCCTCGGCCAACAGGGGTAGGGTTGTTTCATAGTGTATGTTGCTCGCCTCGTTCAGCAACAACAGCTTCTCTCCTGCCACAACCCCAGGACGCCTCTCCAGGGGCGTCGCCCCCATATAAACCCGCTTCCCCCTCTCCCCTCGCAAAACATAAACCTGCGTGGGCGGGGTGGTTGAAATGCTCAAATAAAGAGGCGCGCCAGGAGGCAATGCTTCCGGGGGGGCCCCAAAAATAAACCCTAATACCACCATCAACACCAACAACCCTATAATACCTCCCCCTACCCAAAGCTTCGAAGAAAGACGCATGCCTCTCCAAAACCTTAAAAATATGGGTACCCCCCCCCCCAGCTTTGAAGCCATAGGCATGCCCTTCTTGTTCACCCCCAACGCACGCCCTTCCCTGCTCGAAACAACCCTGTCTTCTATGGGCGTCACCTCGTGGGCCAGTGAGCCTATGGCTTCCTTCTTCTGTTCCTTCCCTCGTATCCGTACGCTCTTCGAGCGCAGAGTTTCAGACACCCCCACCTGCTGCAAGGCGCCAGCCTCCATGTCCTCTGTCTGCTCACGCAATCTGCCATTCCCTGAACGGGCAGAAGCGGTTCTGGAAAGGGCGCCTGCCTTTTGTCCCTGCCCTTGAGAAAGGTTGGCCCCCAGCAAAGCCTTCTCTTCCAACCACTCCGGAAACAGTTCCGTCAACAAATCCGCAATCTGCAAGGAGGTCACCAAAAGGCCATTCCCAACAAGGTATTCTTCAATGGCCATTTGGAAAGCACTGGCGTCTGCATAGCGGTCATCAGCTTTTTTGGCCAAAGCATTCATGACGAGGGTGTCCAACTGCCGACTGACATTGGCCACTTCCGAAGGCTTGAGTATCTCCGCCCGCGTCGCAGCCTGCCAAGTCGCCAAATCGCTGTCTCGCTTCAGCGGACGTATGGCTGTCAACAACTCATATAAAACCAACCCTAAAGAAAAAATGTCCGCGCGCGCATCCAATGCATGGCCTGCAGCTTGCTCCGGCGACATATAAGCAAACTTCCCCTTCACCATGCCCGTCTGCGTCCCCGTGGACTGGTTGGCCGCCTTCGCTATGCCAAAATCAACCAGCTTGACGGAGCCGTTAAAGCTCACCAATATGTTCTGCGCGGAAATGTCGCGGTGCACAAGCCCCAATGGACGCCCCTGCGCATCCTCCCGAGTATGCGCATAATAAAGGCCGGCACATGCGTCGGCAACCATCCGCAATGCCACCCCAGGCGTCACCCAACGCTCCATCTCCAAAGAACGATGCATGACTCGGCCCAAGTCGCGGCCGTGTATGTATTCCATGGCCAAAAAATATTCGCCGTCACGCTCCCCTAAGTCGTTAATGTGGACTATGTTATGGTGCGACAACTGCGAGGCTACACGCGCTTCATTCAAAAACATCGAAACAAATGTCGGGTTTTGCGCAAAGGCCGGCAAAATGCGCTTCACCACCACTTTCCGCGAAAATCCCTCAATCCCCTCCTGCTCCGCAAGCCAAACCTCGGCCATGCCTCCCGTTGCGATTTTTTGTATAAGACGATAGTTGCCAAATTTCACGGTGCTCTCTGAGTCAAACGCCTTCTCCCTATAACACAACCTAAGCCCAATATTTGACGGCAATACCTACTTTTTATTCGACTGGAAATAGCTTAGGCCCGCCTCAGTTTGTATGGAAATAACTTGCCTAACCAGCCCCTATGGCCAATACCCCGCTGAGCATAAACCCCCTATGGCCCTCAAACCTCCCCCTACCCCCCCTCAAAAACCGGCCCCCACATACCCCCCCGCCGCCTGCGAATCCCCAGAAGGCATGCTGCTGTCCCTCCTCATCCAACCCCGCGCCTCGCGTAATGCCTTCGTCGGTATCCATAACGCTCAAATTAAAATCAGCCTCACCTCACCCCCCGTCGATAACCAGGCCAATGAGGCCCTCTGCCTATGGCTCGCCCAAGCCTTCGGACTTCGCAAAACCGATGTCCATCTGCTCTCAGGCCATGCTTCTCGGCATAAAAAAGTGCTGCTGCGCGGCCCCTTCCCTCTGCTGGCCCAGCGCTTGGACAGCCTGCTCTCAGGAAAGCTTGCGCCAAACTTCCGCCTTTAGCCAGGAGGGCTGCCGACAGTCCATGTCCGCCCCCAGACGCTCCTCACAATAGCCCTGTCCGCTAAAACCCTCGCCTAGCCACTTGGAAAATACCCCAGGCCCTACAAACCGCGCATTGCACATCGCCAACAGTACCCCCCCCGGCTCCAACAACGCTGCACATAGGCTCACCAACTGCCTATAGTCGTCCGCTATGCGAAGCCGACGCTTGCCTACACTCGAAAAAGAGGGGGGGTCCAAAACAATTAACTCAAAACGCCGCCCCCCCCCGGCAAGCCTGCGCAAAGCAGAAAATACTTCGGCCGCCCAAAACTCCCCCGGAAGAGGCTCTATGCCATTGTGCCGGAGGTTTTGCTTGCCCCACTCTAAACAGTGCTTGGAAATGTCTATGTTCACCACCTCTATGGCGCCCCCCCTACGCGCCGCTAAACCAAAACCACAGGTGTAGGCAAATAGGTTTAATACCCGCTTGTGCATAGCGTGGGTACGTATAAAACGCCGGGCCTTACGCGCATCCACATAAAGCCCTACGGATAGGCCGTTGCCTGGACGTATTTCAAAGCTAAGCCCCTCCTCTTCTACCCTAAATGCCTCGCTATAACCCCCCCAGGCAGGGGAGGAAGGCGCCAACTCGGACAACTGCGTATTCGCCAGCACACGGGCCTCTTTGGGGCGGCGCTTCTCCCATATGGCCTCCAAGGGGAACAGCGCCTGCATGGCCCCCCACAGGGCTTCCTTGTCGGCCTGCACCCATGGCGAAAAAAAACTGGCTACCGCTACCCTACCGTATACCTCCACCACCAGGTCCTCTATTTCACCATCCACCCAACGCCAAACCTCCGTCGTCGACAGCAAAACACGCCGCCGCTCAAGGCATTCACGGAGTACCTGCTGAAAACCCGAAGGCCTCTCCGAAACAGGGGGGGGGGAGGGAAAAGGCATGCCTGCTTTTTTTAGGTATAGAAAAAACCCACCCTCGCAACCATGGAAGATGGGTTTGGGAGGCACATGTCCATCAAGGGTTTAGCCATTCGGACTGTTGTTTTCGCCAAAGTTACTCATGTCCTTGTTCTCCAAAGCCTTCCCGGATTTGATGGCACGTTGCTTAACGGCCATGTCGCCCGACAGCGAGTCGGTAGCCATACCGAAGAGGTTGCGGATGTTGTTGCCAAACAAGGAGATGACACCAATGGCAGCAATCGCAATCAGCGCAACAATAATAATATATTCGGTCATACCTTGCCCGCGGCGGAATTTTCGGCCCTTTTGAATTTTCTTCACGTTCTTTCCCTTCTTTCTCTTGCTTCTTCAATGAAAGCGTTGCTGTTGTCCCACATCCCCTCTTCTAGCCCCCTAAAAAGCCGAGGTATATACGTCATAAGGAGGATGTGCAATTGCCCATGGGGGGGCTCTAGCCAGGCATCTGCGCTTCTTTGCGAAGCAGCAATACAAAGTTTTCAAAACTCATGGACTTCAAGTCCTCCCCACCGTGGCGGCGAGGGGCAACAGAATGGCTTTGCGCTTCCTTGTCCCCAACGACGAGAGCCAACGGAATTTTCTGCAACTGCGCGTCGCGAATTTTGGCGTTGAGCGTCATGCTGCGCTCGTCTACCTCTATGCGAAACCCCTCCGCTGCCAACTGCTCGCGAAGAGAATGCGCATAGGGCAAATGTCGGTCGGCTACGGTTACAAATACGGCCTGTACGGGCGCCAGCCACAGCGGGAAAGCTCCCGCATAGTGCTCCACCAAAATGGCGACAAAACGCTCAAAGGAGCCAAAAACAGCACGGTGCAAAACCACAGGGCGGTGCTCGCTGTTGTCTTCACCTACAAAGCTTAAGTCGAAACGCTCCGCCGCTGCATAGTCCAGTTGCAAAGTCCCCAACTGCCACTTGCGGCCAATGGCATCCGAAACATCAAAGTCCAACTTCGGCCCATAAAAGGCCCCGTCGCCCTCCTTGAGGGTATAGGAAAGCCCTAAACCCTCTAGGGCATCCCTTAGGCCTGCTTCCGCCCTATCCCACATCCCCTCGTCCCCTAAACGTTGAGCGGGCCTTGTCGCAAACTTAGCTTCATAGCTTAAGCCAAAGGCACGGTAGGCTTTGTCCAGCAGCTGTACAAAGCCTTTGACTTCGCTTATCAGCTGGCTTTGCGCCAAATAAATGTGCGCATCGTCCTGACAAAATTGGCGTACGCGCGTTAACCCCCCCAAGGCCCCCGTGGGCTCGTTGCGGTGCAACACGTCCTGCGTCCACAGCCGCATCGGCAACTCGCGGTAGCTTCGGCGCTTAAACCCGAAAAACAAGTGGTGCGAAGGACAATTCATCGGTTTGAGCGACAGACTGTGCTCTCCCGTCTCATCGTCCATAACAAGAAACATGTTCTCCCGGTATTTCCCCCAGTGCCCGGACTGCTCCCACAAACTCTTGTGAAACAGCAGCGGGGTTTTCACTTCTACATAACCGGCTTCGCGCACCAGCTTGCGCATAAAATGGCTGAGGGTGTTATAAAGCGTCGTCCCCTTCGCGGACCAGAAGGCAGCCCCCGGGGCTGTGGCGTGGAAATGGAATAAGTCGAGCTCCTTGCCCAGCCTGCGGTGGTCTCTCTTCTTGGCTTCCTCCTGCTGTTTCAGCCAAGCCTCCAAGGCCTTCTTCTCAAAAAACGACGTCCCATAAATGCGCTGCAACATGGGCTTGCTGGAGTCCCCGCGCCAATAGGCCCCTGAAGAGCTTAAAATTTTAATAACCCCTACCTTCGCCGTCGAAGGCCCATGGGGGCCTAAACAAAAATCTACCCATTCCCCATGGCGGTAGAGGGTTAATTCCTTAGCCCCCTTGGCTACAATATCGTGGATAATTTCTAGCTTAAACGTTTCCTTCTTGCTTTCAAACAAAGCCAGGGCTTCTTCAACACTCACTTGCCGGCATATAAAAGGCTGCTTCTCGGCAACAATCTCATTCGCCTTCGCCTCAATCTGCTCCAACTCTTCCGGAGAAAAGGGCTTGTCACGGAAAAAGTCATAATAGAAACCCTCCTCAATGGGGGGCCCCAGCGTCACTTGCGTCCCAGGAAACAAACGCTGCACAGCATCCGCGACAATGTGGGCCGCATCATGGCGGGCCACTTCCAAAGCTTCGGGCGTCTTGTCCGTGAAAACACCCAGTTGCCCGTCTTCTTCGAGTTTGAAAGACAAATCCACGTCCTTGCCGTTATAACGTGCAAACACAGCCGCTTTGGCCAGGCCAGGGCCTATGTGGGTTTGAATAAACTCGAAAATGGAGGCCCCACGCGCTATGTGTTTTTGGCTTCCATCCAAAAGTGTCACAACAACCATATGCAGACTCTATTGAGCAAAGGACAAAATAAAAGCGGCAAAGCCAGAATTTTGCCGCCGGACCAAACAAAGAGCAATGGGTCCTGGTGGTTTCGAACCACCGACCTCTACCGTGTCAAGGTAGCGCTCTACCCCTGAGCTAAGGACCCCATAAAACGCCGCGCAGCTAAACCCCAAACGCCTACGCTGTCAAGTCCCTTCCATGAGTCAACTGCCCAAAAACGCCAGCTTCCATGAACAAGTCCAGGCCCTCTTCTGTTTTTTGCGCGGCCACGGGGCCGCTCTCTCGCCTTTGGATGCAGAATTGTTGGAGCTTTGGGCTTCAACCCAAGTCCCCTTCGAGGTGGTTGCGCGTGGCATGCGGCGCTGCTTTGAGTCGCGCCTCACAGGACTCAAACAAGATGAAACCCTCTCCTTGCCTTCACTTCGCACATGCCGCCGCCATGTCGAAAGTGAAATTGCCCGCTATTTGCGCATTCACACACAGCCTGTCCCTTCAACCCATACCGAAACCACCGATGAAAACGCAGAGGCCTATGCGCAAACAAGACACCAACGCCTGAAAAAACAACTCCTAAGCTTTGCCAAAAAACACCCCTGGGCCCCAAAAACAACTTCCAGGCTCCTTGAACACCTTGGAAAACCCGCCGACATTCACCAGGCCATGCACCAAGAAATATTGGCCATTTTTGTCCTCGCCCACGCACTTCCCCAAGAGGAGAAGAAAAAACTCTTGGAAGAAACACGACAGCTTGCCAAAACGCGAGAAGCCTTGTCCTTGGAGGCAGCCAAAGAGCAATGGCGCTTTTTTTTGGCATTCGTCTTCAAACAACGTTTTGGAATCCGCAACTGGGGCTGAAGACATGCCGGATATGCAGTGCCATACTCAGGGGTTTTCTGTTGACAAGGAGGCGGATCTCCTTCGCCTCAAAGAGGCCATTGAGCAATGTCAACATTGCAGAGGCTCCGGTTTGTTGCTCACCCAACAAAAACTCCATGGACGCGTCTATGAGGAAGCCAGGCCCTGCAAAAAACGCCAACTGCTGCACAGGGCTTCGCTGCTGGCCGCAGCCAAAATTCCCCCCCTGTTTCAAAACGTCTCCTTTGGCGACTATAGGCCCAAAAACGATGAGCAAAGCCGCGCCTTGGAAATGGCGAAAATGTATGCCTCCCAGCCCCCTGTCCCACGCGGGTTTTTGCTGTCTGGGCCCGTCGGGACTGGCAAAACACACCTGTTGGCGGCCAGCCTGCGACAGCTCATTCTAGAGTTTGGCGTGAGGGCTTCTTATATTGAAATTTCTTTGCTCTATGCCGCCATCCGCCGCGGCTTCCAAGAAGGAAAAAGCGGCGGGGAAATTATTAACCCCCTCGCCCAGGCAGACTTGCTCGCCATCGACGAGTTGGGCAAAGGCCGACTCAGCCCTTTTGAGCTTGAAACCTTGGATGAGCTGATTTCACGTCGCTATAACGAGAAAAAACCCACCTTGTTTGCAACCAACTATTCTCTGGGCACCCTGGCCCCCCCACAAAAGCCCGCCAACTATGTTTCCAGCAGCGAGCTTTGGGAAAAAGGCAAAGAGCCCCACTTGCTGGTTGAGCGCATTGGCGAACGCATCTTCAGCCGCATCTGCCATGTTTGCGATTGGGTCGAATTCCCCTCTGCAACCCCTGATCAACGCAAAGCCAGCAAACGCCGAATTTGAGAAAATACCCTATTCAACCCGCACGAGGACAGCCCACCATTGCGAAGCTCACCTCATGACGGGGCACCCCCATGCCCCCTCAGGCGCCCGTTGAAAAACCAACCAAGTCCCGAAGCTTGGAAAGGTTGATGGGCTTTGAGAGTATTAATGCAATGCCTCGGCGCATGCTCTTCTCCGAAAGCTCTTCCGATGGATAGGCTGTCACCATAATAATCGGCAAATCCTTCATGCGCTCAATGGCGTGGATTTTTTCGGCAAAAGAAATCCCATCGATGTGCGGCATCATCAAATCCGTAATCACCAGCTGAAAGTCGTTCGCAAGCAACTGCTTCATCCCTTCAACCGGATCAAACGCCGCTACGACTGTATAGCCGTGTTTGCTTAAATAGCTTGAAATCAACAGAGCTTGCGCTTGATCATCATCGACAACAAGTATTTTGGCCATGGGCTTTTCCACTCCATGCGCTCTAGCCCAAAACAAGGAGATTGACAATTCATTGAATCCATCACCTCGCCCATTTGTAGCCCGCCAATAGCCTGGCGGTGGCCCTTCAATAACAAAATAAACGGACGCCTAACCCTGCCCCCCTACGCCCCTAAAACCTTCTTTCTAAAACCACGGCTCCTTTGTAAAAAGTCAATAATTTCATTTTAAAAATCAACTTGTTAGATATATTACCGTGGCGAAATCCTTGCAAAATCTTTAAACTTGGAGGCTGTGAAGGAACTTTATAAAGAGATTGAGCAACGCAACGAGGAACTCAAACAGCTGCAAGAGCGTCAGCCTGAACAAGCTCGCACATTCATGGAACGCTTGCGGCTCTCGTGGATTTATCACGACAGCGCCATCGACGGGATTGTCTATTCACCCGCAGAATTGGAAGCCGCTGCCAAAACCAACAGCGCTTCCCCCTATGAAGCGACGATGATTGCGGCCATTCTGGGCATTCGCAACCACATGGCCTGCATTGACTTCATCTGCCAGGAAGCCAAAACAACGCCTGCAAAACCCAGCGCCTCTGTTCATTTGCCCCTCATCCGACACATCCACGACTTGTTGTCCGGCAATACACCGCAGGCGCAAGCTGCTCGCATCGCAACCGAACGCAGAGAACGTAAGGAGCGCGAATCTTCAAAAGACAAAGCCGGGTTCCGCAGAGACATGCCTTTGCACCGCACCTATTCCCACGAAATTTCCCAGCCTTCTAAAATTTCAGCACGCCTCGAAAAGCTCGTCGAATATGCGGCAGAACGCGAGTTTGTCGACTTGCACCCCATCGCTCAATCCGCGCAACTCCAATTCCAACTCATCCAAATCTTCCCCTTCACCGAATACTCCGGCTCCGTCGGTAGAATGCTCTCCAACCTCATCCTTCTGCGTGCAGGCATATTCCCGGCCATCATCCATACCACGGATCGCCAAAAATATTATGAGGCCTTCAGAGGAACTGTTTCCAACCTGCGCGGACTGCTTGTCGACGCCATTAGCAATGGCCAGAAAAGCGCACTTAAGTTTTTCTCCTAGCCCTTCACCAATACAAGGTTCTCCACCATCGACGCCAACCCAAGGTGCGTGCCAATGTTGGGGTCCAAATGCGGCGTCAATGCTTCGGCGTATTCTTTGGCCGAAGCAAAACGGTTCTCCATTCGAGCAGAAAAAGCCTTGTCTATAATGTCTGACAAAGCCTTCGGAAGCTCAGGACGAATGCTGCATATCCCCTCATAACGAATGTTGCGGATGGATTGAAAAACTTGCTTGGTGTCCTTGCCCCCAAATGGCCGACGTAAGGTTAACAGTTGATAGAAAGCTACTGTCATCGCCCATAAATCCACCGCGGGGGAAATTTGTCCGCGCAAAGCCTCCGGAGACAAATAAAAAGGCTTGCCGAGAATTTCACTGCTCGCACCATCCAACAAAACCCGCGCTACACCAAAATCCCCCAGCTTTAAATCCCCTGTCCTCGAAACAAAAAAATTCGAAGGCGAAACATCACAATGCACTATCCCCAAGGGCTTCCCCGTCGGACCACATGCATTGTGCGCATAGTCCAAGGCCAACAAAAGCTCCCTCACAAGACATACTGCAAAGTCCACAGGCCAATGTACATTCAATACTCGACACGCTTTGAGTATCTGCCCTACGTCACAACCGTCTACCAACTCCATCACTAGGAAAAAGGACTCCCCTAAACTCCCTACTTCATAAAGCTTCACAATGCTGGGGTGATCTAAAAACCGCGCCAAATCCGCTTCCCCAGCAAAAAATGTCAGCTGCGTAAAGTCCGACTCCAACTCGGGCAACAGACGCTTAATCGCCAATTCTTGCCCCGTACGCGCCCCACTCAGCGCACGCGCTCGGTAGACCTCGGCCATCCCTCCCCGCCCTAGGAGGCTGAGTATTTCATAGTTGCCAATTCGCGTACCTTTGGGCACTCTCTCCGGCAATATTTTTCCTGCGGACATGAAACCTCTCTTGATCTCTTGATTGTCGGTTCCTATGATAGATGTAAAGAGGAATTTTAGAGCTGTTCCCTGCTGGGTGCGTGATGTGCAGTGTGTCTTTGAACCGATATGTATAAAATGGAAACTGTTCTCGGTGTCGTGTGCAAGCCTTCAGCTGTATCAGTGGGAAGCCTAAAGCATCGGAATTCAAGTTTCCCCATTGAACTCTCGTGGGTTCAATGAACACTTCACACACGGCCTTCAGCGGGGAGCTTTCTTCTTCCTCCCCTAAAAAAGCCCTCCGCCTCCTCTGCCTAAACCAACGCAAAACCCTCCCCCCTGAGCAAATTGCCAACAAAGGACTCCTCCTCTTCGCCCAACTCCTCAACCTACCCCACTGGCACAGCGCCCGCTGCGTCGCCCTCTATGCCGCCCAACCCTTTGAAGTGCCTACTTCTAAACTGTTTGAAACACTTTGGGGCATACATAAACATACTTGCTTCCCTGCCCCTGGCCTTCATGCCCCCTCCCTCGCCCTCGTCTCCTCCTTGGAGGACTTGGCCCCAGGCCCCTATGGCATCCTCTTCCCTAAACCCCACTGCCCCCCTGTGGCTATGGCCAATGTGGAGCTGATTCTCGTGCCAGGCCTCGCCTTTGCCAAAAACGGCGCACGCCTCGGAAGAGGCGGGGGGTTTTATGACAAACTCCTGGCTGCCCCCGAAATGAAAGCCCTTCGCGTGGGGCTGTGCTTTGAAGAATACCTCGTAGAAAATTTGCCCGAAGAGGCACATGACGTGCGCATGCACTGGGTGGTTACCGACAAACAATGCCTTCGCTGCCTGCCGACACCACCTTAAAGCCCTAAGCAAACAGCTGCTCTAGTCTGAAAGACATACGCCGGCTTGCAGCGCATAGGCTCAAACCATTTCAAAATTGCGGAGGGCAATAATGCCGGGGTGCAGCTTGACGTCGCGCCCAGAATGGCCCGTGTCCAGCCAAAAGGCCACAGCGTCGGGAAATTGCCCGGCATAGTCGTTAATGTGGGTGGGCTCATTGTCAAATACGGCAATCAACTCGCCCAACGAAGGAATGCGGTTGTGCGCCTGGCGCTTGAAAGCATCATCGTCTCTCTGCGCCAAAGGCTTCATCAACAAATGGACGCGCCCCCCCGGCGTGGGCATGCCGTGCTTCCTCAAACAGGCAATGGTGCCCTCTTCCATGTCCTCAGGACGCCCCGTAATGAAAACCAGTTGCGCGCCCGTCTTGAGACAAGCATCCAAATATTCTTTGGCGCCCGCTATGGGCAGGTCTTCCACACAATAAGCACTGGTGAAAAAACGCTCCTGCCAAAACCGCCTCACTTCAGCAAGGCAAACCAACAACTCGTCTTGGCTTAGCCCACAACGTAGTAAAGCACCCTCTAAGTCCCACCCTGAAATAAAATATTCCGGCTTGCACCCCTGCAAAAGAGACAGGCCCTTGGCCTTGCCAAAGTCCCTTACAATTCTCGCCTGGCGCGGCCTGTTGTCCAATAGGGTGGAGTCTAAGTCAAAAGCCAATACCCCTTCCGGCCCCCACCTCCTCGCAGCTTCTAAAGTCTTTTGCAAAGCTACACTGGGTGACAAAAATACATCGTCACGAGCGGTCATCATATCCGACATTATGGCACCAAGCGACGAGGAGGAAAATGAATCTTTCCAACTCTTGCCTTCAAAAATTCACGCCTGCGTAAACAATGGACTGGCTAAAAAACGGTGCAGCACAATCTCTGTCTTCGCATCCTGTATCTCACCGCAGGCTATCGCTTGCTTGAGTTCGTCTATGGAGCGCCAACGCAATTTTCCCCCCTCCTCCATCGGACTCCCATCCCCACGGGGCTCACCCTGTGCTTTGCCCGTCGCATCCACCACCGTCATGAAAATCTTCTCTGACAAAATACCGGGGGCTACAAATACGGGAGCGCCCAACACCACCACTGAGTCCGGCTCCACCACTATCCCCGCCTCCTCCTCTGTTTCCTTAGCCGCCCGCCTTAATAATCCCGCCTCCCCTATGTCCTCGGGCTCTAACAAACCGGCTACCACTTCCTCGCAAAACAAATATTCACGCCCGTCCGGTATCACCGGCGCCTTGTCCTTCCTAAAATAGGCCGCCGGCCTCAACGCCTGGCGCGTCAATATCTCCACCTCCCCCAAGGGCCCCTTGCGGTATATCAGGACGGCTACCGCATCCAAACGGGGTCGGTCTACCAAGTCCACCCTGTAGGCCGCAGACGTGCTGCCATCCCCTCGACGGTTCTTCGCCCAAAATCGGCGGACTTGTAAAAACCCTTCGTCACAGCGCGCTGTGCTCGAAAAATCCTCGACAACTTCAATGGCTTCTATTTGAGCGCAACCCATATTCACCCCTCAAACAAAATTCCTTCTCTCACTCTAGGCGCATCTGAAATATACAATCCACCTGAATACTCAAAACAAAGTTTAAAAAAATCTACCAATACCCTTGAAAATTTCCAAAGCAAATGAGAGAAAGCCTGGACATTTCGGCGCCATAGCCAAGTGGTAAGGCAGAGGTCTGCAAAACCTTTATTCCCCGGTTCGAATCCGGGTGGCGCCTTTTCGTTTCTTTTTCGCAAAAACGCTTTTTCAAGCCTCCTTCCCCCTCTTCTTGCACTACACTTAAGGCATGAGCGGGCGCCCCTCTAAACAACCCAAAAGCCCCCCCCTACGCTGGGGACTTTCTCTCCTCGTGGCCATCGCTTGCCACGCGCTGCTGCTCGCTTTGCTCTCCCTCGCCGCCTCCCTCTCCCCTGCCTCCCCCAGGCTTGCTTCTTCCTCTGCCCCCCCTAAACCCTTCGGCTACCTCCCCCTCTCTGAAGAAAGTTGGCAAAAAAATCGAGGGGACGCCCCCCCTTCACCTGCTCCCCCCTCCCCTAAGGCTTTGGCTAAAAAGGCCCCCCCACCTGCGCCTCAGCCTGAAAAACCCTTCCCCAATCAACAACTCGTCGACGTCGCCCCGGGAAATCGCCAAATCGACGAAAAGGCCCAATACCTCGCGCAAACCAACAACAAAGTCGAAAAACAAACCCGCGCTAAAAATACGACAGCCCACTATAAAAACGCAGCACCTAAAACAACCTCTGCCCAGGAGCACCCCATACACGGCGAGGGGGAGCGCCTGCAACTCCCAGGCAATGGGGGCTTGGCTATGGACGATAGGCCCCTGGCCAAAGGCGCTGCTGCACGCGCAGCCCTCGAAATCCCCACCATCGCCCACCAGTCTGCCCTTGAGGTTAAACCCAATCCCCTCACCCTGGGGGCCCCCCTCCCCTCACGTAAAGAGCGTGAGGCACAGCAGGGCAACTCCGACAGGCTTGCCCTGGGCCAATACCTGGGCCGCCCCTCCCCCATGGAGGGCTCGCTGGGACGTATCGGAAGCCAAACCGGATTGCTCCTCGTCCCCTCCTATGCCGCTTTGGACAAAATCTCCGGCGCAGCCCCGAACGATCATCTCCCCGAAGTCGAAGAGGGAGAGGGGACTTTTCTCTCCACCAAGGAGTGGAAATATGCCTCCTTCTTTAACCGCCTTAAACAAAGCGTGGGCCAACATTGGAACCCCAACGCGGTTTTGCTGGCGCGCGACGCCAACGGACAAATTTATGGGAGCCAGGACAGGTATACGCTGCTGGCGGTTACGCTGCATAAAAGCGGCCGCATCAGCGACATAAAGGTGGCCAAAAGCAGTGGCCTTGGCTTCCTGGACGAAGAGGCCGTCGCCGCGTTTATGCGCGCCTCCCCCTTTGTTAACCCCCCCCCCAATATGTTTAACAATGCGGAGGACATTCAATTCTCCTTCGGCTTCTATCTCGAAATTTCCCGGGGGGGGCTCTCGGGGTTTATGCGGAGAACACGTTAGAGCGGTTTTGGTTTAGTCGTGTATTTGTGCCCAGTTCTCCCCTAGCCTCACTTCTACTTCTAAAGGTACCCTTAACTCCCCCGCTTGGGACATGTGCTGCTTTGCAAGCTGCATTATCTCCCCCTCCTCCCCCTGGGGGCACTCCAATAACAACTCGTCATGTACCTGCAAAAGCATGCGGGAGTGCAGTTGGCGCTTTTTTATCTCCGCATCCAAAGTCAACATGGCCCGTTTCATCAAATCCGCCGCCGTGCCTTGAATGGGCATATTCACTGCCGCACGCTCCGCTGCTTGTGCGAGGTTTTTGTTCTTCGCGTTTAACTCGGGCAAATAACGTCGACGCCCGAAAAGCGTTTCTATAAAACCCCTCTGCCTCCCCTGGGAAAGTACCCTCTCAAAAAAAGAAAAAATTCCTGTAAACCGCTTTTCATAACGCGCCACAATGTCGGCGGCCTCTCTTTGAGGAATGGACAAACGCAAGGCGAGCCCCCGGGCAGACAAGCCATAGGCAATGCCATAATTCACCATTTTGGCCGCACGACGCTGCTCTTTGCTCACGAAGGCTTCCATGACGCCAAATATTTCAGAAGCGGTCCGCCGGTGCACATCCGTGCCTTCCAAAAATGCCGCCAGCAGGGCCTTGTCCGCACTCATATGCGCGAGAATGCGAAGCTCCAATTGACTATAGTCGGCCGAAACCAGTTTCCAACCGGGCTTTGCACAAAAAGCCGCACGTATTTTCTTCCCCCATTCGTTGCGTACGGGAATGTTTTGAATGTTGGGCTCTGAAGAAGACAAGCGTCCCGTCGCAACCAAAGTCTGGTGCAGGTGCGTGTGAATGCGTCCATCTTTCGCAATCCATTGAGGGAGTTTTTCTAAATAGGTATTCTTAAGTTTTGAGAGGTTCCTATATTCCAAAAGCATCTTCGGCAGAGGGTGTTTGGAGGCCAATTGCTCCAAAACCTCATGGTCTGTCGAGGGGCCTGTCTTCTTTTTCTTCAGCACAGGCAATTTCAAATCCTCATAAAGCACCTTGCCCAACTGTTGCGGCGAATCCAAATTGAAATGCGTCTGGGCCAACTCCCAAACCGTTGTTTGCAGTTGTTGGCACTTCTCCCCCACTTCCGACAAAACATTTTCCAACACTTGCCTGTCTGCAGCTATGCCCTGCGCCTCCATGCGCGCCAAAAGCACCAACAGTGGAATCTCCATCTCCTTGGCCAAAGCCCACAAGTTTTGAGTTTTCAACTGCTCCTCAAGAAAGCAAGTGAGTTTATAAAGCCAAAAAGCCCGCTGCGCTTGCTCTGCTTCGTTCGTGGCATTCGGAAGCTCTATGCCCAAATACCGTTTGCACAACTCCTGAAAAGGCACAGCGCCCAAGGAAGTGTCCAAAACATAGGCATAGAGTTGTGGGTCTGCATCTATGGAGGGCAACTCAACACCTTTGGAAGCCCATATGTGCCAGAGTTTTTTCCCTGCATAGGCAACACGTTTGAGTCCTATTCGGGAGAAGTGTTCGCCTATTTGTCGAGCTTGTTCCTGTTGAGTCTCTTCTTCTGCTCCTAGGGCAGTAAGCCTAAAAACATAAATGGGCTCCCCCGGCACATAAAAAGCCAATTTGTTTTCACCCCAAAAATCTTCTAACACCCAACAGGCCACTTCCTTGGCTTTTTGCAACAGAAAATTCAGTTGTTCCAAATGCACGCCATCGTCTGCCTCTATAACGTCGGGGGCCGAAAGCGTTGAGCTTGTCCCTGCTTCCTTGAGAGGTGAAGAAGACGTCGGCGGCTGCAAAGCAGCAGGTGTTGTCGGCCGCACAGCAGAAAATTTTTTCAAAAGTTTGTTAAACTCAAGCGTCGTCAACAAAGCATGCAACTCGCTTTCATCC
Organism: Cystobacterineae bacterium; assembly: GCA_009781495.1. Classification (GTDB taxonomy): domain Bacteria; phylum Myxococcota; class Myxococcia; order Myxococcales; family Myxococcaceae; genus WRKR01. The sequence continues at coordinate 36,795 of WQYA01000001.1, read as the reverse complement.
CATGGCGCACGCACCAATTCAGAAAGCTCAACATCCAATGGCAAATGCTCCCGCAAGCGAATCAGCTCTTGCGCACGTCGGAGCCCGTTGACGTTTTCTTCCAGAGACTTGCGCAATTTGGGTTTGTCTATTTCATCCAGCCTTGCCAACAAAGCATCGACACTTCCAAAGCGTTCCAACAAATTCGCCGCTGTCTTTGGACCAATCCCAGGGACTTTGGGGACATTGTCTGAAGCGTCGCCTGCAAGCGACAAAAAATCCAACATCTGCGAGGGGTGTATTCCGAATTTCTCCTGTACACTTTGGGAAGTCACATAGCGGTGTTTGACAGGGTCCAACACCCGTACCCCCTCGTCTAATAATTGAATTAAATCCTTATCCGAAGAGATGATGCGTACCTTCCACCCTGCTGATTTTGCCTTTCGGGTGAGTGTGGCAATCACATCATCTGCCTCCCAACCCGGCATCTCCAGGCTCGCAAGGCGCATGGCTTTGCCAAGCTTGCGCACCCATTCAAACTGAATCGACAAATCCGCTGGAGCAGGTGGACGGTTCGCCTTGTAGTTTGGGTCAATGGCGGCCCTTCCTGCTCTGCTGTCCTTGTCATAACAAAGCGCCAAATGTGTCGGCTTCTCCGTCTCAAGCAAATGCAACAGCATGTTCGCAAAACCCAACACCGCTTGCGTGGGAAGGCCTTGCGCATTCGTCAGTGGAGGAAGTGCATGGTAGGCACGAAATACAAAACCCGATACATCCACCAACATCAATTCCAGGGGTGGCACAAAATGTTTCTCCTCCCTTAAAACAACGAACGAGAACAGTTTCTGTCCACCTGCAGTTTCTCAACCTTCTGACGCAACCCATCCCCTTCAACAGCGTATTCCAAGACTTCTTGGAGATCGCTACAACTGGATACTTTCTTCAAAAGTTCATTGGCATAATTGGTGCAATAACGCGTTAAAGCCGAAAGAAGATCTGTGTTGTTTTTATTAAAGTAATAACCCACCTTCCAAATTTGGCAGGCACGTCGGGCGTCGTTTCTATCACGCCAATCTGTACCCATTTTCAGGCATGTCTTTGGCATATCGTCCATGACACTGTTGCGAAAGAATGACTTCAAATAGTTGTCCAAGGCAGCTTTTTCTTCGAGCTCGCTCATGCCCGAAATTTCACCAAGCATAAGCATTTTGTCCTTATCCAAGACATTTTGAAAACGCTCTGCTGCATCCCTAACGTTCGCCTTTTCTAAAAATGCCATTCCCTCATTAAAAAAAGCATCTACTTGACGAACCAGAACTTGCATTCGAGTAACCTCCTCGTGCAAGTCTGCTTTCTGCATGTTGCTCTTAATAGCAGCCAGCTTGTTCAGCGCGTCTTGTGTCTTGCCATCGTAATAAGACAAAACGGCTTGCACAAAATCTTTATGTTGCAGCCGCTGTTCTAATAATTCTTTCGCTTTTTCCCTCTTGTCTTCCGAGAGAAGTTCCCGTGGGTTCACCCTCTTTGGATTTGGACATCGCCACTCAAGCGTATGAGGATCTGCCTTCGAACGAGCCAAAAGAAAATTTCGATAGTAGACATTCAGAGGTTGCCATTGATTCTTGTTGCGCGGCTTCTCCAAGGTAAGCTGCTTGCCGCCTGGGGGATAAAGCTCCTCTTCTGACATTTTTGGACAAACAAGATTCATATAAAGGCTACACTTCTCATAGGCCAAGCGCCATGACTTCACTTTGGTGTAGCCGTCGCATTCTTCTTTCACCTTATCTTCAACTTTGTTTCTTGCTCTCTCAGCGGGCTCAACAGCACGTTGCTGATATTCTTTGCATGCCGGATCAATTTTCGAAAAAAGATCAAGCGCCTTTTCAGGCTCAAATTCTAAAGCTTGCATCCCTTTATCAAAATGACTTGAGCATCCGGATTCCACAGAAATTCTCTGTTTGAGTTTGTTGGCTTCTTCGTGAATGGGATCGATATCCAGCGCGCGATCACAAGCTTCAGCCGCTCGTCTATAGTCCGGCGCAGAGCTCTGAAGATATTGTCGACATTCCCTGAGAGCTCTTTCCAGTTCCACCTCATCGCTGCTCTTCGGAGGGGGAAACGATCCAGGAGGAAAATCTGGATTTTTAGGAAGAGGAGGCGGAGAGGAAGACAACACCCACTTCAAAATAACAGCCCCCAACAAGAAAACAACAACAGCGCCTGCCACAATAAAAAGCATTTTCTTTTGAAGAGGCGCTTTCCTGGCAACCACAACCTTTGCCTTCTCTCCTCCTGCTCCTTCTTCACGCCTGCTTGCTGCCAATCTCCGCTCAGGCCTTTTGGCAGGCACATTCCTTCGGGACTTCTGAGTTGCCTGGGCAGTCTCCATCTGAACATGCATTTCGACGGTCCCAAAATGCACCACATCACCATCTGACAGAGGCGTGGCTTCACAGATGGGCTCATCATTGACAGACGTGCCATTGGCGCTCCCTAAATCCGTCAACCATATGCTTCCATCTGCACGAACCACAATTTCTGCATGTCGACGACTGATGGACGTATCGTCAACTCGTATTTCGGAGCCAAGCGCCCTGCCGACAACACACGTCCCAACAAGTTCAAAGCTCTCGCCCTCTGCGGGCGCGCTCACACAGACAAGCCGAGCCTGGGCAGCTTGTTTTTTTATAATTGCGGCCACCTTTTCAGAGCCAACGGTGCGCTCATCCCAATTTTCAGAAACCACAACTTTCGGCCGCGTGTTCTCGTCTCTCTCTTTTGCTTGCTTCAAATGAACCACAATCTCACAGTCGCCAATCAGTACCTGAGCTTTGTTTTTCAGGAGAACAGGGGAAGAAATCATCTCTCCATCAACAAAAGTACCGTTGGCAGAACCTAAGTCTTCAACCCATAACTCATCCCCCTCCATAAAAAACCGGGCATGGCGACGAGAAACCCCACTCTCAGCCAACACAACGTCATTCTCATCCAGACGACCCAGCGTCAGTTGGCCTATAACTTCCCGCTCCTCCTGTGTCCCACCTGTATGATAAATAACCAAAGAAGGCATCGTCACTCCTCTCTGAAGATGCCCATGTTGACGGGAATACCCCGCCGCTGCAAGTCTTCATAAAACTTGGGAACAAAACCCGATGCAACATAGCGCCCCTTCACCTTCCCATCAGGTGTGAACCCTTCTTGCTTGAAATAAAAAATATCCTGCAAAGTCACAATGTCGACCTCCATCCCCGACACCTCTGTAATATAGGAAAGCCTCCGGCTTCCATCCGAAAACCGCGTCTGCTGAACAATAATATGCACGGCACTGGCAATTTGTTCGCGAATGGCCTTGGCCGGCAATTCCATGCCCGCCATCAACACCATCGTTTCTAGACGCGCCAAAGCATCTCGCGGCGTATTGGCATGCAGCGTCGTCAAAGAACCATCGTGGCCTGTATTCATGGCCTGCAACATGTCCAAAGCTTCACCACTTCGACATTCACCTACAACAATCCTATCCGGCCTCATACGCAAACAGTTCTTCACCAAGTCTCGAATGCTAATCGCCCCCTTCCCCTCTAAATTCGGCGGACGTGATTCTAACTGGACCCAATGCTCCTGCGGCAACTGCAATTCCGCTGCGTCTTCCACCGTAATAATGCGCTCGTCATCTGGAATAAAACCACTGATGATGTTGAGCGTGGTGGTCTTTCCTGAACCCGTGCCTCCAGAAATAACAATGTTGCGCTTCGCCTGTATGCACGCTTCGAGAAATTCTGCCATCTGCGGCGACAACGTTTTGAAACGAACCAGGTCTTCAATCCTCAAAGCCTCACGCTTAAACTTGCGGATGGTAATGCAAGGACCTTTGAGCGCCAAAGGCGGAATAATCGCATTCACACGACTCCCATCCTTCAAACGCGCATCCACCAAAGGCGATGATTCGTCGATTCTTCGACCAATGGGGGCAACAATCCGTTCAATGACACCCAATACGGCTTGGTTAGAAGAGAAAATTTTATCTGAAAGGGTGATTTTGCCACGTTGCTCTATATAAATTTGCGCAGCGTGGTTCACCATAATTTCAGAAATTTCTTCGTTGGCTAAAAAAGCCTCTAAGGGACCTAAACCCAGTGCCTCATTGAGCACATCCCTCAACAGCTGATCACGATGAATGTGGGTGGGCAATTCACCGTCCATCTCCATCTGTTCGACAATGTCCCGAATGGCTTTCTCTGTGCGGCGCCAGAGCTCTTCATCCCCTAGCCTATCCAAATCCATACGCCTCAAATCCAAATATTCAATGAGACGATCATGAATGTCTTTTTGCAACTTCGCATAGGCTTCTATGGCTGGATCTATCTTGTGCTTTCGGCTCTTCGCAAGCGCAGCTGCAAGCGAAGCCGGCATGTTCCTCTGAGAAGACTCTTCTTTCTTTAGATAACGATCTTCCAATTCATCGTCATCTTCATGCTCATCTTCGAGCACCTCTGCATATAGAAAATAGTCGCCAATGGAAATCTCATCATTGGGCTTCACTACCTGTGGCCCCGTCAGACGCCGTCCATTGACAAAAGTCCCATTCGTCGATCGCAGATCGACAAGAATAACCCTGCCTTCACGCTCAACAAATTTGGCGTGGTTCTTCGAAACATTCCCTTTGGAAAGACACAAATCGCAACTTGCCAGACGGCCAATGGAGACTTCTGCTTTGTCGAACGTAAGCTCTTCTTCTTCAGAATCTTTCTCGGCAAGCGTCACCAAAAGCATAGCGAAAACATCTTCCTTGCCTTCAAAGATTGCCGCCCTCTCAATGACGAGCGGCATTCTATGTTTGACAACTTAGTCAAAAATATTGAAGCGAACTTCGCTTCGGGCTTCTTTATAGCGCACCTTCATCTCGTCTATCATCGTCCGAATTTTGTCAGACTCGGGATTGACAATGCGCGGAGTCACAAAAATCAACAGCTCTCGTTTCGTCGTGTCAAACCCTCTGTTCTTGAACAACTCACCAATGATGGGAATGTGCCCCAGTCCAGGAAGCTTTGAAACCGACTTCTGCTCATCATGGTTGAAAACTCCTGAGAGCACAATCGTTTCACCATGACGAACCGTAACGTTCGTTTTCACGCGACGCTTGCGAAAACCTGGAATGCTCACATTGGCGCCAGCTGTCACAGAAACCGTGTCGTCTATTTCTGAAACCTCTGCCTCAATCTCCGTCTGAATGTTGCCGCTTCTATCTGCTGTCGGTTTGATTTTGAGAATAACCCCATAGGGCTTGTATTCAATGATGATGTGCATCATCGTAATGATAGGAAGAGGAATTTCACCGCCTGCCATAAACTCAGCGGTCTCCCCACTGGCACAAACCAGTTTGGGCTGCGCCAACAAACGCCCATAGCCAGTATTCCCTTGGAAACCAACAGACCAGTTTGAACCTAAATCCCCTTGTAGCCCTAAAGAGCCTACAAATGGACTGGCCGATGCAAATAACCCCTTCGCCGCCTGGAAAGTGCCTCCTGCTCGCCCTAACAAATCGGTCGGGTATTTGATGCCATAACGATCGGTTGTGCTGCGCCGAATTTCGACAAACTGAACTTCGGATAAAATCATCCGACGAATTCCAACCGTCAACAAATTCTCAACTTTCTCACCTAAAGCTTGGGTGATGAGCTGCACTTTCTCTAAATCTTGCTGGCTCTCAACAGAACCCTCTAGGAAAATGGTTGAACCCACAACATTCGGACGAATGTTTTTGAGCCCCGCTTTTTGAAAGGCCGCATCCAAATTCTGCGCAACAATACGCCTGGCTTCGGGAGCAACTTTGACCAGACTCTTGACGTTGGGATAGAGCGCGACAACTTGATCAACACGATCCGCATCCGCCTGCGTATAGGCCCGACCATCAATATAAATGTAGTCCCCTATAATCCGTACGTTGATGCCCTCAACATCTCCCAAAAGCCTCTTAATGTCTGAAACCAAAGTGGGAAAATCCGTCTTGCGGACCGTCACCGAATAGGACAGACGCTGCCCGTTGTTCTTCCATACCGTTAGTGTCGTCCTGCCTTCCCCCAGCGCCGTCAACAAAAGCTGGTTCGGAGGTACAACCTTCACTTCAAGTACATCCGGACTGCCTGCTGCAACACGAATGGCCCCTGGAATCGTCAGCACCCGCTGTGTGCCTATTCCCATGTTGAGATGATTGCCTTCCGGCTGAGATTGAGCCAGCGCCACCACCCCGAAAGCCCAAAAAATTGCCAAAAGCCCACGCATCCGCTTCATGACTTCTCCCATATCATTTTGTTAGCCTATCCAGAAAGACCAAACCAAACTCCCTATGCCACCTAGCGCAATCGATACTCCATAGGGAATGGAAAAACGCTCCCGAATGATAGCCCTCTCCTCTTCCTCCTCACCTAAGGAACGTCTGCGCCGACAAATCTTCCTCACAACAATCGCTATCAGCGCCTGCAATGCCCCAAACAACGAAACCAACACCAATGCCTCCATTGCCCTCGGCCATCCCAATACCGCTCCCACTACCCCCATCAGCTTCACTTCTCCCCACTCCACTCCCCCTTTCCATAAAACAAATACCCCTAAAAAACCCGCCCCTATACAACAACCCCATAGACCAGAAGCCAGCCCCTCTCCCCATCCCCCCCAACCCCCCTCTATCCACCGAATGAACCATGCCAAAAATATGCTCGGCAACGTCACCCAGTCATAAATCTTCCGAAACCATAAATCCGTCACCATCCCAATGAGCAAGGCACAACACAACAACAAGCAAAGGGCTATTTGCCAGCTGTCAGCAATCACTTGGCCATTTCAGAAAAAAATCAGCGGAAGGAAACACGAATACGCTCGCTGCAAATATAGTATTCCTCGCCGTCTTCTATCCTTCGGCGCTGCTTCAAGCGCTGCTTGTTGAACCATGTCCCGTTGGAGGAGTCCATATCCCCTATGTAATAGTCATCCCCTTCACGTATTATCTCCGCATGCTCCCTCGAAACCTTCCCCGAGGGAATCACCAAATTGCAATGCCGACCTCGACCGATGACAAAACGCGAAGCAATGACAGGCTCCGGCTCCCCTGTGTCCAACTGCACATATAAAGTCTTCCCAACATAGGAACTCGGAGACGCTCCCAAGGCTTCGTCCAATCCCCAGGCTGTACTAGAAGCACTGGCTTCTAGTTCCAACGAAGACGATTGGCGTACACGCATGGAACGCTCCAGCTCAGCTGCAGCTTCCATCACCCGAGCCTGACGCCCCTCATCATCATCAAACCCCATCGTCATTTCTTGGCTGCGCGCATTCCCTCCTTCTGCTCGGCGCGGCAATGCCGGAGGTCGCTCCCCTTCGCTATGCAACAGGGTGCGCGCTGACAAATGCTCTTGAGCTTCCAAGAAACCATTAAGCCTCGCAAACATAAACATCGCTTGGTTAATAAGAGCTTCCTTCTCGACTCCCATTTGAACAGCCATCTCTTCAAACGCTTGCCATATGTGATCGGCAATCGCTACACGGCGCTGTGACTTGGAACTGGGTCCCATCATGTTTCAAGCATCCTTCAATTCAACGTGAAATCCAAAATATTTGACCGACTTTCATCATCCGCCACTCACCGATAACAGGCCACCTCTGCTTCACCTAAAGCTTTCTCTAGCAACGCTTGGGCGCCTACTTCAACCAATGCATTGGAAGAAGAAAACGAAATATATGCCTTTTGTCTCACCGAATCTATCCATATGCCAGCAGCAATTCGCGTGGAACACTCGCTAACACCCTGAATGTCTCTCGAATGTTCGAAATATCCAGAGGATAATGCCAACTCCCAACGCGCACCTCGACGGGCTTCAACAGAAGAAGTCGTTCCAAAATCAATGCTTAGCTCAGGTTTTGCCGAATGAAAAGACTGGCCAGGCCCCGTACGTCCTAGGTAGCCTGTTTTCATACCCGCTACTACATAGGGGTGGCTGCTCTCTTCCCCGGCCCTTAACTGAAAGTCCGTACCCTCCCCAAAACAGGCCGGCAATGGCCCTAGCCCCAAATCCACGGCCCCATCTCCTTCATCTACCCCCTCCACACGCACCACGCAGGACTCTTGCCCCAATAGCTCCAACTCATCCCCTTCTTCAATGCGCGACATCTCCACACTGTCAACGAAAAAACGGCCCGCAATAACGGTGTCGGCCTCCAGCGTTACCCTCGTCCACCCAGGCACCAAGGACTCTATCCCTATCAAAATCGTCTCGTCCAAAACCACCCCCGTCACTTGTACCGCCGGCGTCCCATCTGCGTTCAACAATGGCCCTTCCACGTAGCTCGTCTCCCGCAGCTCGCCTGCACCGTCGGGTGTGAAAAATGCGGCAGAAACCGCTCTGGGCGCTTCCAGTGGGCCAGGCGCTGCCGCATCAAACATCCCTATGAGGCCACTGCCTGTCACATAAAAACCTACCAGCCTCTCCACCCCTTTGTAGACGGCGGGCATAAACCCCAGCGAAATGGGTAGGCCCCCTATACATGGAAGGGTCGGCCCTATGTCCCCTGTCTCTACATCTACCGCCAGCATGCCACTCTCACATAAGTCTGACATACACCCCCCCTCGTCTAATATGCCATAAAGCCACTTCCCCGCTGCTAAACTCCCCCCCGTATGCTTCGCCGCGGCATGCGTCGTCAACATCCGCAAAGCCTGGGGCAACTCAAGCTTCAACCGCTCCGTCATCGGCTCTGTGTTGTCTAAAAAATGAAGGGCCGTCGTCTCGTCCACTGCCGTCGCACTGCCGACATCTCTGCGCACCGCTACAGCCAGCGCGCCTCCGGGCAATATACTCAAGGCTGTTATGACGCGGCCGGTGTAGCTTTGTATCAACCGCTGGCTCGCCAACAAATCCTCCACAGAAGCCTCATGCACCGCCTGCTCACTCTGCAAGTCCAATGCCCATAGGCTCCCCTCTGCACCGTCATAGGTGCCAAAAAACAGCGTCGACAGCCCTTCTGCACGGTGCGCTGCCAGCGCCGTCACCGGAGCACCCGTCGGAAAACGTTGAAGCTCCTTCAGCCACTCGCGTGAAGCCCCTATGATGGAAATGCCTCCCCTCCCATGGCTGGCGGCATAAACAAAGGGGCCCCCTAACATCCTCCCTTGGGGAATAAGCTCCCCGGAGTCTAATAGGCTATCCTCCCACCTTAAGTCGCTTGCTAAAATATTCGGGTAGTCCAATACAGGAATCGCAAGCGGCTCCAGGGGGTTCACCGCCGGCATAAAATGCGGACCCCTCACGCGATCGCTGGAATTTAAATCCAAAGCGCGCAGCTCGTTGTGGTCCCTGGATAAAGTAAATATTAAGTCGCCGGACGAAACCAAATCGCCCACACCATAGAGTGCGGCGTCGCTGCCCTCGGGCTTCTCTGTACAAGCCAAAATAAAACACGCCACCCACCCCAAATTTATCCAGCGGCATTTGCCAAACTTCATGGCCCCTCCTCGCATTTTGCAGAATCATCCCCCTGTATAAGGCACTCCTGGGACTTGCCTAAAAAAGCAACCAGGCGCGCATCCTGCGGACGCTTCAAATCCATCATGTCCACTACGGCAATACGGCCATCACTGAAATTGCCAATAAACAACCTGGCCCCACCCCCTCGCTTGCTCGAAGCCATGGAAAAAGGCCCTTGCCCCAAAACCGTCAGCTGGCCTGTCAATATCCCCGCGTCTTGATCATAAAAAGACAAGGCGCTGCTGCCTGAACTGAGAATGGCTACCAGGTCGCCCTGCCCCTCCCGCTTGAGTATGTGCAAGGCCATGGGGCCTTCCGGCAGCGGAATTTCCCGCGCTACTTGCACCGAAGGGGGGGAGGTGGTCTCGTTTAAACGTAATACCAAAAATAAATCCGGGTAGCGGCCTAATAGAAATATCTCCCTCCGGTCACTGGATAAAACCAAATCACGCCCTTCACTTACCCTTAAACTGCTTTCTATGTTCGCATCCTCTATCCTCCCCCTCTCCGTCGTCGATAACATGCGAAGTACGGGGGCACCCCCCCTGCCTGTTAAGAGTATCCAGTCCCCCAGTACTAAGGCCGTATCCGAAGGATATGTCCCTATGGGCATAAACGCATCGTTCGTTAGCTGAGGCTCCATGGCTGATAAACGTACCGCATAGGAAACGTGGTTGGCCGTGCTGCCGGTAGGAGAGTCCGCCGCATCCATGTGGGTTAGCCAAACTTCTCCATCCGGGCTTACCACCGCAAACCCCGGAGAGGGCGCCCGCGGAAGCCCCGTCTTCGTCTTCTCATTCGCCGTCAAAGAGAGCGCTGTCTGCGTGCAGTCGCTCTCCTCCTTCCTTGGCTTGGGGAAACAACGCAAATTCAATGCCCCCCCCACCTCATGCGGCATGTCCATGTCGATGACATGCAACAAAGCACCCTCGGAGCGGGAGGGGAGGAAAAAACGCAGGCCCTCCCCGCCAGGAAGTGGATAAAACCCTAGCCGCCCCGAAAAACTTGAAACCCTCAACGCATCCTCAGGACGAATGTTCAACTCTCGAATGTGCTTGGGCAACCCCTCCGTCTCCCCAAATGCCGGTAGGCCCCCCTCCCCTAATGCCGATAAGTCTACGGCTACAACACTCCCATGCTTGTAGCGCTTGTCGAAATTCGCATTCGCTATCAGCAATATCCCTTCCTCCCCACCCTCACGCTCTATGTAGGCTACGCTTGAAGGAAAATAGAATGCGTCCAAAGGAGGCATGTTGTTGAATTCCTCCAGTGTGCAACCCAAGGCCCAACAAATGCCCCACACCACCAGCATGCTTGGCCAGCTCTGAAAACGCCTATGGCTTTGACAAAACAGCGACATGTTCAATGCTCTATCTGAATCCGAGAAAAATCCGCCATACGAGTGAACCAACCCCAAATGTGCTTCAACATGTGTATGCGGTTGCTTCGAATCTCCTCCTGCGGAGCCATCACCAAAACTTCCTCAAAAAAACGCTCCAAGGGCAACTTCAAGGAGCTTAAACCCAACAAATAGTCCGACAGCTTGCGCTGACGCCAACTGTCTTCAAGCCGCTTCTCCAACGCGCCACAGCTTTGCCACAAAGCACGCTCCGCTTCTTCATGCAACAGCGCACTGTCCACAGGCCCTGCCCCCTGGGCTTGCTTCAGCAAATTGCCAAGCCTCTTGGAAAGGCCTACCAAAACCGCCAGCTCGCCGCTTTGCATCCATGCATGCAGGGTTTGCAAACGCTCCTGCGCCCAACTCAAATCATCAAAACCCACCGCAACAACACTGTCGATGAAGTCCGCTCTAAAACTTTCTGACCAGAGTACCCTTAAACGGTTTTCAAAAAAGGCCAATATTTGCTCCTCAACCACCCCCTTACCCTTAAACCCGGGGTAGGTTTTCCACTTGCTTTCCAATAATTCTAAACCGGCGCTAATGGCCTTCCTCAAAGAAAAGCGGTAGCCCTTCTTGAGGCAAATGTTCACAATCGCCAAACAAGCACGTCTGAGTGCAAAGGGGTCCGCAGCCCCCGTGGGAGATTTGCCCATGCCAAACAAACCGCACAGGTTGTCCAGCTTGTCCGCAATGCTCAACAGGGCCCCTGTGTCTGTCTTGGGCAAAATACCCTGGGCGGAGCGGGGAAGGTAGTGCTCAAAAATGGCTTGTGCTGCCTCGCGACTCTCCCCAGAGTGCAGCGCATATTCCCTCCCCATTACCCCCTGGAGTTCGGGAAACTCCCCTACCATCCCCGTAACGAGGTCGGCCTTGCACAACAATGCCGCCCTATCTAAGTCGGCTATCCCCTCCCCTAACCCCTCCTCACGCGCTAAAAAACAACTGAGTTGACGTAAACGCTCCGCCTTCTCTGCATAGCTGCCTAAGGACTGTAGCCAAACCACGCGCTCCAACATCGGCAACCGCGAGGCCAACGGCTTGCGCCTGTCTTCGTCAAAGAAAAAACGCGCATCGGCAAGTCGAGCGTTGAGTACGCGCGCATAGCCCTTGGCCGAAAGCGAAACGTCTTTGACGGGCGTGTTGGAAACCGCCAAAAACTTCGGCAACAAACACCCCTGCCCGTCGACGAGTGCAAAATAACGCTGGTGCTGCTTCATCTCGGAAATGAGTACCTCGGGGGGTAAGTCTAAATAGCCGGCTTTAAACTCACCCAATAGGGGACTGGGCCACTCCACTAAGTTGGCTACCTCATTGGCGAGGGACTCATCCTCCAATAACTCCCCTCCCGCCCCCTTAGCCGCCTCACGCAGGGCCACAAGCATCCTCTCTTTGCGCGTTTCAAAACTCGCCACCACACCGGCTTCAAACAAAGCCTTCTCATAGTCCGCAACTTCTGCCAACGCTATGGGGCCAGGGTGCAAAAACCGGTGCCCATAACTGCAAGCGCCACTCTGCACGTCTGCACACAAAAAAGGAATGGCCTCTTTGCCCCATCGCCCTACAAGCCAATGTATGGGGCGCGCAAAACTGAAACGTACATCCGCCCAACGCATGGACTTGCGAAAACGCAGCTCGTGAATCAGCTTGTTAAATATGGCGGACAGCAACGGAACCACAGGCTGCCCTTCTTGTCGCACTTCTGCGGCCACATATTCACCCTTGGGTGTTTGCACACGCTGAAGCTGCTTTGGTTCAAGGCGGTGGCTTTGGGCAAACTTGCTCGCGGCTTGGGTGGGCTTGCCTTCTGCGTCATAGGCAACTTTAACGGAAGGCCCTAATATTTGAGTTATCGTTAACTCTGAGGCTTCCTTCACGTCCCTTATCAACAAGGCCAGCCTGCGCGGCGTTGCAAATTTCTCCATGGGGCCATGCAGAAGCTTGGCCTCACGCGCCTCGCGCAAAAACCCTTCCCCCAAAGCGTCCAAGGCAGGCAGCAAAAAAGAAGCCGGCATCTCCTCGAAACCTATTTCGAGCAAAACAGGGTCGCTTTTCATGCTTCCTCCTTCTTTTGGAATGTCATGGAGCTCCAGTCCTCAGAAGCAGGCGCCCCTTCCAGAATGGGCTCGTGCTTGCCCGCGCGCCATTGCGTCTTCAAAAGCGGCCAGCCCAGGCTTTCTCGTGTGCGCAAATATTCCTCGGCACAAGCCCTGGCGTTGTTGCGTACACGTTTGATGTAGAGTGCGCGCTCTGTGACGGAAATGGCCCCACGCGCATCCAACAAATTGAAAATGTGCGAGCATTTGAGCGCCTGATCATAGGCGGGCAAAGGCAAGCCCCCCAACGCCAACAAACGTTGGCATTCTTTTTCATGGCTCTCAAACAAGGCAAACAACTGTGAAACATCCGCCGCCTCAAAAGCATAGCGGCTCATCTCCACTTCATTGCGGTGAAAAAGCTCCCTGTAGGGAATGCCTTTGGCCCACTCCAACTCATAGACATTGTCTGCGCCCTGCAAGTACATGCAAATGCGCTCAAGGCCATAAGTCAATTCGGCGCTGACAGGTTTGCAGTCAAAACCGCCGCATTGCTGGAAATAGGTAAACTGCGTAATCTCCATGCCGTCACACCAAACCTCCCAGCCTAAACCCCAGGCCCCTAGGGTTGGCGACTCCCAATCGTCTTCTACGAAACGCAAGTCGTGCTCCATGGGGCGAACACCAAAAGCTTCTAAAGACTCCAAATAAAGCGCTTGGGTATTTTTGGGCGCAGGTTTGAGCAACACTTGGAATTGGTGGTGTTGGAAAAGACGGTTGGGGTTTTCTCCAAAACGCCCGTCACCCGGCCTTCGCGAAGGTTGCACATAGGCCACATTCCAGGGCTCAGGTCCCAATGCACGCAAAAAAGTCGACGGCGACATTGTGCCCGCACCCACTTCGAGATCATAAGGCTGGACAAAAATACAACCCTGCTGAACCCAAAACGACTGCAAAACAGAAACCAACTCTTGAAAATACATGAGGGCTCTTTAGCGTGGCCCAACAACCAAGGGCAGCTTTTTTATATCCATTGCAATATTGTGCTTTTGGCCACGCACAATGGGAAGGGCCAGCAGGTGGCGTTGGCCATCGGAGTCTATGAGGTGAAACCCCTGCATGCCCTCTTCAATGAGTACGTCAACCAAAGGCGTCGTGCCTATGAGGTTGCTTTTTAAATAAACCCTCGCATTCGTCGGGTTGGAGGTGCTGAGCGAAAAATAGCCCAGGCCTTCCTGCGCCGCTTTTTCAGCATCATCCACCACTTGAATGGGTTTCCCCTCTATTTGGGCCCTTCGTGAACGGTTCACATTCAATTGCTTGGAAAGCGCGGCAATCTTCTTTTCTAAATCCGCAATCTTCCGCGTATTGGCACTCCCTGCTCTCCTGTCCTCTTTCATGGCCTCTCTCAAAGCCCGTTGCTCTTCTTCCATCTGAGCCAACTTGCGAACCTGATCATCAATATCATTCAGGATTTTCTGAAATTCAGGATCTTCATCCAAGCGCCGCTCATATTCCCGCATGGCCTCTCTCTCACTGGCCAAACGCGCCTGCTCAGCCCGCCGCTCAATAACCCATTCCGGCAACTCATCGTCTGGGTTGGCCGGCGGCGATACCTCAGCCACAGGCTTGTCTTGAAAAACATTCTCTTTCACCCAATCCGTTGTTTTCGCCGCATAAGGCTGCAGCGACTGGAAGGGACCCCAAACCACAGCCCAAACCAAAACACCTAAAAGCCCAAATATACCTAGCCCCACCCCCCAGCGCTTCACAGGAGAAGGCTTCGCAACCCATTGCTGCGAAACAGGTGTCTTGCCTTCAAAACCATCCGCAGCTTGCTTTCTGCTTGCCGAAGAAGTGGAACGTCTCTTGGAACGATGCGCTTGTCCAGACTTGGCAGGACTTGGCCCGCTTGCAGATGAGGATGCTTCTGCATGGGGAGATGAAGAGATACGTCCCGAATTCGAAGAATTTCGAGACGACGAACGTCGACCTGCATCGCTGGGGTCTTCTCTTAATGCCCGTACGGCTTTATAGAGCTCTTGACTGTCATTCACCCCTGCGGATTCAAGCAAGGCCTGCGCCTGACTCATCTTGTCGGGAAACAGCTCCGACATAAAACTCGCTGTCTTGCTTTCATCGGCAATGTTGGGATAGGCCTTCTCCAGCGCACGCGCCATCTCCCCACCGCTTTGGAACCGCTCCCGCAAATTGCGCTCCAGCCCCTTCATCACCACGGCAGACAAAACATCCGACAACCTTGGATTGAGCTTTTGAGGATGCGGAATCTCTTCCTCTGCAATCTTCTGCATCATCACCAAATCCGTATTGGCCAAAAACAAACGTTGCCCTGTCAGCAGCTCGTGCAAAATCACCGCTGATGCAAACAAATCCGTTCTTCCGTCAATCACCGTGTTGCGGACTTGCTCAGGAGACATGTAGCCGCTTGTGCCCTTCACCATGCCCGCCCTTGTGCGAATGAGGCGGTTGCGCGCTTTGGCTATCCCAAAATCCACCACCTTCACGGTGCCTGCATAGGTCACCATAATGTTCTTCGGCGAAATATCCCGGTGGACAATTCTTGCCAAACGCCCCGTGCTTAAGTCCGAAAAGTTATGCGCATAATTGAGAGCTAAACAAACATCCCGCATCACTTTAATGGAAAACCCTATGGGCAGCGGAATCCCTCGCTGCGCAGCCCTTCGAATAATGTGTTCTAAATTCTGGCCGGAAATGTATTCCATGGCCAAATAAAACTGCCCCTCCTCTTCTCCTAGCTCATAAACCTGCCCTACATTGGGGTGGTTGAGTGCAGCCGTAATCCGCGCTTCATCCAAAAACATGTGGACGAAAGACTCGTCACTGGCAATGTCTGGAAGAATTTGTTTGAGGACTACAAACTTTCGAAAACCACCCGGCCCCGTCGTGAAGGCCAAAAACAGCTCCGCCATCCCCCCTATGTTGAGGCGCGTCAATACTTCATACCTGCCTACCCGACGTCCTCGAAATACGTCAGGCTCCGGTGTCGCTTTAGACATGCCGCAGTACCCTAACACAACCGTGTAGTAGAGAGTAAACCATCCCACTTGCCCTTTCTCTTTTCAAAGCAAACCTCTCCTCAACTCAATCCTCAGTATCTCTCAATTTCTTCAGGTGAAGCGCTCGTTGATAGACTTCCCTCTCGCTCCATAAAGAAAGCGCCGAAAACCGCTTGGCAACCTCTTTCATCCCACGCCTCAAACCCACCACTTCCTTCGCTTCAATAAAAGCTTCTTGCAGCGCCTCATCCAACAATGCCTCAGACCAACGCTCCTTCTCCTCTTGGCCTTCTATAAGCACCACCACCTCCCCTAACCAAACACGCTTTTGACTTATTTCCACCAACTCTTCTAAAGAACCACGCAAAAATTCCTCATGTATTTTCGTTAGCTCCCGAGCAATACACGCTTGCCGAGCCCCCCCTAATACCTCCTTCAGCAACGCCAAACTCTTCGAAAGACGCTTGGGGGATTCAAAAAAAACCAAACTCAATGGAAGCGAAACATAAGCCCCCAGAAAACGACGCGCCGGCCCCTCCCCCCTCGGAAGAAAACCTAAAAAACAAAAACGAGAATTGCAAAGCCCAGAAGCACTCAACGCCGTCGTCACCGCACTCGCTCCAGGCAAGGGAATCACCTCAACCCCCCGCTCCAACGCAAGGGCCACCGTCGCAGCCCCCGGATCGCTGATGCCAGGAGTCCCCGCATCGCTGACCAAGGCCACATCCTCCCCCTCTAATAAATGCTCTATAACCCTCCCCCTGCGCTCATACTCGCCATAGGCCGGTAAACTGAACAGAGGCTTCGAAAACCCATGGTGCGCAAGCAAAATACGCGTCCTGCGCGTGTCCTCACAGACGATACGCGAAACAGAGCGCAAAACCTCCAGCGCCCTCAACGTGATGTCTTGAAGGTTGCCAATGGGCGTGGCAACCAGAAAAAGTCGACCTGCCATAGCGTGGGCTCACCCTATCCGAAATGCCTGCCTCTTGACGTATTTTTCACAACAGCTCCTCACCCGCCTCCATATCTGCCGTCGCGCCTCCTCTGTCCGTCTTTCGAAAATCCATTCCATCTCCAAACTCCCAATGCCTCAAAACCCCGCGTCAAATGCCCCCGGCAAATGTTCAATATGCGCAAAACGACCCTCGCCTAAAATGGAAACCACATCAAAACGCAAAGCCCGCCCCCCGCACGGATGCTCTCGCAAAAACTGCAGCGCGGCCAGTATAATGCGCCGCTGCTTCTTCGGTGTAATGGTCTGCAAGGGAAGACAAAACTTCGCCCGGCTGCGCATGCGCACTTCAACAAAACAAACCAGGTTGCCTTTCTGCACAACCAAGTCTATCTCCCCCCCACGAGAACAAAAATTCTGCTCCAATATAACATAGCCCCGCGCCTCTAAAAAACGACGCGCTACCTCCTCCGCCTTGCGACCTCTCTCCCGACAACCCATGCCCATAGCGCTATTCTGCAGCGCTAAAATAAAAAACTCAAGCGTCTTTGGACTCTGTTATCGCCGCTCTCTTGGATGCCACTTCATCCATGGTCTCAATACGCGCTGCCTTGCCGCTCAGCTTGCGCAGATAGAACAAACGCGATCGGCGCACAGCACCTCGGCTTAACACTTGAATAGACTCATAACGCGGTGAATGTAGAGGGAAAATACGCTCTACGCCTACACCATAGGAAACCTTCCTCACTGTGAAAGTCGCCGCTAAGGAGCCCCGCGTCTTGCATATAACCACACCCTCAAATGCCTGCGTCCGCTCTTTCTCACCTTCTCGAATGCGCCACAAAACACGCACCGTGTCGCCAGGCTTAAATGCCAACGGATTTACATCTTTTCTCAATTGCCGCGAATCAATAAACTCAATGGCGTTTAAACCCATAACTTCACCTGACGAAAATAAAAATAAAGAGGGTTGGGCCACTAGCAAATATTTTAGGGGGCGGCAAGCTTTCCTTGACGTAGGGGGTTTTTTTTGGGAGCTTAGGCGCGCTTGGCGGAGGGGTATCTTCGGGGCTTGGCGCTGCTAAGATGCCGGAATCCCTCTAAAACCATAGTATTATCTGCATAAGGAAAACACCATGTCCACCCTCGTTGAAGCCCATATACGCCCCCAGGCAGGAAAAGGCGCCGCCCGCAAATTGCGCGTACAAAACCTCATCCCCGCCGTGGTTTATGGGAAACACCTCAAAGAAGCCCTCCACATTTCTGTAGATCCCGTCGCCGTCCGCAAAGCCATTCAAACCCCAAGAAAGTTGAATACGGTGCTGACGCTCTCCTTGAATAATGGCGAAACCCACCTCGTCCTGCTTAAAGATACCCAGCGACACCCCCTCAGCGATAAGCTTTTGCACGTGGACTTCCTCAGCGTACGCGAGGAGGAGTCTGTCAAAGTCAACATTCCCATCGTCCTCACAGGAAGGCCTCAAGGCGTCATTGACGGCGGCGTCTTGTCGCAACAGAGGCGCAACCTTGAAGTCTGGGCTTTGCCTGCCTCCATTCCAGAGCAAATAGAAGTGGATGTTTCTCACCTCAAAATGGCTCAAGTCTTGCACGTCAATGACATTGCCATGCCCGAAGGCGTCGTCCATAAGTCCAACATCAACTTCACCGTCGCCACCATTTCAACGCCGGAAACAGAATCCGCTGCTGCCGCTGCAACCCCAACGGAAACCAAAACCGAAACCAAAGCCGCAGCTAAGGATGCTAAAAAGAAATAGCCCTTTATAGAGACAAAACCGCGCTTGGGTTTTTCCAAACGCGGTTTTTTTGAGCCATGAAACTCCTTTGCGGCCTTGGAAATCCAGGAAAAGCCTATGAAACCCACCGCCATAACATTGGCTTTAGGGTTTTGGATGCTTTTGCAAACGCCTTAGGTTTCACCTGGCTGGGTCCAAAATTTGAGGCCATGTGGAGTATGGGGGCTTTTCAGGGGCAGCGTATATTGCTGCTTAAACCTCAAACTTATATGAATTTATCCGGCCATAGCCTACGCCAAGCCATTCCATTCTATAAAGTCGATACACCCCATGTGCTGATTGTCCACGACGAGTTGGACTTGCCCTTCGGAAGGCTTCAATTCAAACAAGGGGGCGGACACGGGGGACATAACGGCTTGCGCAGCATTTCAGAGCAGCTGGGCCATAACAACTATGCCCGCCTTCGCTTCGGCATCGGCAAACCTCAAAACGCCATGCATGGACTTCCAACGGACGACACCAAAGAGCGTGCCAGGGAGCGCGTTGTTTCCCATGTCCTGTCTGGAATTTCGGCTCAAGAAAAGGCCATGGAAGAAACAGCCATTGTGCAGGCAGTCCAAGCTTTGGAGTGTTGGATAGAGGAGGGGGCTGCCGCCGCAATGAATCGCTATAACCAACGCAAAGAGACAAAAAAAACCTAAAACCCAAACTCAGCTCGTGCCCTCTGAAAGCTTGACAATAAAGTCGCGGAAATAGACAGCGGCTGACCACAACGAAAACAGCATGGACATGAGAATCAACACCAAACCCACGGTGTTGAAATTGACGTCATAGACGCCGAACAGAAAGTTGACGGGGTGCACATAGTGTACACAAAGCGCAACAATCCCCGCCAACTGCAGCGAAGTTTTCCATTTGCCCTCTTGTCCGGCAGCAATCACCAACCCCTCACTAACGGCAATTTGACGAAGGCCTGAAACGAGAAATTCCCGAGAAAGCAACACAATCACTATCCACGCCGGAACCCGGTTCAAAAAAGTCATCATCACCAAGGCAGCCGCAACAATCAACTTGTCCGCCAGAGGGTCCATCAACTTCCCTATCACCGTAATCATATTCCAACGGCGCGCTAAAAAACCGTCCACCACATCCGTCAGCGCAGCAAGCGCAAATACGGAGCCTGCGAGCAAGGAAGACAGAGGCGTGTTCCCATTCATCAGCACGACAAAAATCGGAATCATCGCCATGCGCAACAACGTCAACATGTTTGGTAAATTCCAAAACTCCCTCTTCCAAACACGCAGTTTGTTTTCTCCGCCGCGCCCGGCCTCCTCGCTTTGAAAAGGAGGGGCCAAACTCATGGCCTAAAACCTGCAACGCTGATGAGCGCGGAGCCTGTGCCGCTAAGTACAATGGTGCTGCGGCCTACCATGGCGCTTAATACGGGCGTCAGTTGGCCATACCAACCCACCAATTGAGAAACAGGCACACGCAAAGGCATGGAAGAGGGTACCGGGACACGACGTAACATCCCCTTGAGACGCAGCAATAACTTCCCCTCCCCCCTGAGGTGTACCATGTCTATGCTCCAACCATCCTCCCCTGATAGCCTCCCGTTTTCAAAATTTAACTGCTCATCAAAAGCAAAGAGGTTTTCTTCGCGCAAATAAAGGCTGCCCTCATCCAAAGAAAGGCTCAAAAATTCTGTTGCCGCTTTCTCAACAAACAGCACACCCGCGCCTATGAGGCGCTGCATTTGATCTTGCCCCACCCCGAAAGGGCTGTCGGTTGAACGCCCGCGGTAACGACGCATTTCGGGAGCCGCATCCAAATTCCCCGCCGCAGCCAACAAGCCCGTCAGACGCGTCAGCAGCTCACCTTGTACGGCGATGACAACCACCTCCTTGTCGACTTGAAAAAGCTCAGCGCCTTCTTGCGGCCATGGCAACACCGTAACAGCTTGCGAAATTTTAAACCCTGCGTTGAGCATCTCCTCTATGGAAGGAGGTTGAAAACGCTCCATGGGCTTTGAGTCTCTCTGAGCGGAAGGCAGTGGAAAAACATCCTCCTTTTCTGGTGGGGAATTTTCAGGAGGTTTGGCCGCAGCTACAGAGCTTTTTATGGGGGCGGGGGTTGAAGAAAAAGGAAGCGGTTGGGCTTGGGTTAGGCTTGGCTTAGGGGCCACATGGGGCGCCTGGGCTGCGCTGTCCACAGGTGCTTTTTCCCTCTGTTCCGCAAGGGGCTTAGGGGGCAGCTCTTCTGGGGGGGAGGCTTCTGGGGGGGCTGGCTTTTCTGTCATTGGGGGAAGGGGGGGCAACTCTTGTGGTTGGGGAATAGGGGAAGGCGGTAGGGCTTCTTGAGGCGGTGTGGAGGTTTCTTGAGGTGGTTTTGGGGCTTCTTCAGGAGGGTCCGCATGGGGCTTGGGGGCTGTATTGCCCAACTCCTCCAAAATTTGATGCATACGCGAAGCCATGGCCTCGGAGCCTGCCAGCAGAAAATGCTCACGCGCGCGAGAATATTCTCCACCTTGGGCCAGGGCAAGCCCCAAGTAGTTATGGGCCTTCTTGTTGTCCTGTTGAAGGCCTATGGCCGTTTCAAAGGTGCGTATGGCGTGGTTGGTGTTGTTTTGTTTAAGGAAGACCAGGCCCAGGTTAATGTGGAGGGTAGCATCCCCCGGGTTATTGCGGATAAGGGCCTCATAAATTTGCGCCGCATCTTTCCAGAGGCTGAGTTTAAAATAGGTGAGGCCGAGCAGGTTTTGGGTTTTTTCATTGTTGGGGCTTAGGCGCAAAGCCTGCTCCAAGTGGGTTTTGGCCGCAGCGAAGTCGCCTTGAGCGAGCCATTCTCCTCCACGATAGAAGGCTTCAAGAAATGCGGCCTCGTCCACCACACTTTGAGCTTTCATGGCTTTGGTTCCTCCTTCCGCTGTGTATTTTTGTATTGGTAGACAAAATAGAGGGATAGCACCTTTCGCACATATAACTGTGTTTCTGCATAGGGAGGGATTTGCCCACCGTATTTTTTTACGGCATTAGGCCCCGCGTTATAGGCTGCAAGCGTCTGCACCATATTCCCTTCAAACAAGTCTGAAAGTATTCTCAAATAACGTGCGCCCGCTTCAATGTTGGCGTCGGCATCCACGAGGTTTTCCACAGCCAGTTGTTGAGCCGTTTGGGGCATCAGCTGCATGAGGCCCACGGCGCCTTTTGGAGAAACCGCCCCAGGCTCAAAAGCGGACTCCACATGCATGACGGCCTTCAACAAGGCAGCCGGCAGTTGATATTTTTGAGCACAGGCAAGCACCATTTCCTCGAAAGGCTCATATTTGGCTTGGAAAACCGCGTTTTGCGCCCCTGTTGCACCCGCGCCCATTTGAGCTGACTTGGGTATAGCAGAAGCCTTCGCTTTGTCGCGCCCCCTGGGTACATTGGTGTAAACAGTGGTTCCATTCTCCCCAATGTATTTATAAATTTTGCCTTCTTCTGCCGAAACAACACCCACCCACAGGGCAAGGCCGACGGCGGCAAGGGGGCATATATAAAACCGGAAATGAAACATATGAGACACAAAGCTTTAGAGGGCCTTTAAACGGTTTAGCCCATAATGAAATGTTTAGCATTTTTCGTTGCCAAAAAAAACAACTCGGGGGAACAAGGGGCATGCGCCTGGAATATGACTTTCTTGTCATTGGGAGTGGAGTTGCGGGCCTTAGCTTCGCCCGTGTTGCAGCCCAATATGGACGTGTCGCCGTTTTGACGAAACGAGGGGCCGAAGAAACCAGCACAAGCCAAGCCCAAGGGGGCATTGCCTCCGTGTTGGATAAGAGCGACAGCTTTGAGTTGCACGTGGAAGACAGCCTGGTGGCCGGCGCCGGCCAATGCCGCGAAAACGCGGTACGTGTGACGGTGGAAGAGGGCCCCCAAAGGCTTTTGGAGCTTGCGGCCCTGGGCTGCCATTTTGACGTCAAAAGCGACGGCCGCTATGACTTAACCCGTGAAGGCGGCCACTCCCGCCGCCGTATTGTCCACGCCGGAGACATAACGGGCAAAGAGGTACAACGCGCTTTGCTGAAACATTGCCGCAGCTTGCCCCAAATTTCCTTCTTCGAGCACAGTTGCGCCATTGACTTGGTGTGCGACAAACGTCTCCCCCTCGGGCAGGGGCGGTGTTTAGGGGCCTATGTATTAATGGAGGGTGGGCATATTGAAGCCTTCCACGCGCGGCAAACCGTTTTGGCTACCGGGGGCTCCGGCAAGGCCTACCTTTATACCTCTAACCCGGATGTGGCTACGGGGGATGGGCTGGCCATGGCCTTCCGTGCCGGTGCGCGTATTGCCAACATGGAGTTTTTCCAATTCCACCCCACCTGCCTCTTCCACCCTGAGGCTAAAAACTTCCTCCTCAGTGAGGCCGTACGCGGGGAGGGCGGCATCCTCCGCTTGAGAAGCGGCCAAAGCTTCATGCAAAACTACCACCACCAGGGCGACTTGGCGCCGCGCGATGTGGTGACGCGCGCCATGGATACCGAAATGAAAAAAAGCGGCGATACGCACCTGCTGCTGGACGTACGCCACCTGGGCCAAACTTTCCTGAAAGAGCGCTTCCCTAACCTCCTGGCTACCTGCCGCTCCTTCGGTGTGGATATGGTAACCACCCCTATCCCCGTTGTACCCGCCGCACACTACCAATGCGGCGGCATAGATACCGACTTGGATGGGCATAGCACCCTCCCCGGACTCTTTGCCGTCGGCGAAGTCGCGCATACGGGACTGCACGGCGCCAACCGCCTGGCCTCCAACTCCTTGCTGGAAGGCCTGGTGTTTGGACACCGCGCCGCCATGGCCGCCGTGGCCGCACTCCAAGAAACTCAGCCCGGCTTTGAGCCCATTGCACCGTGGATTTATAAGGGCAAACCCGACAGCTTTGAGGGGGTGTTGGTGCGCCAAAATTGGGAGGACATTCGCCGCCTCATGTGGAACCTCGTCGGCATTGTACGCTCCGACAAACGCCTCTTGCTGGCCAAACGCAGGTTGAAATGGCTGCGAGAGGAAATTCGCGCCTTCTATGGCGAATATGTCGTTACACGCGACATGCTGGAGCTGCGAAACATTGCGGACGTGGCCTATTTGATTGTGGAGTGCGCCCTCTTGCGCAAAGAAAGCCGGGGCTTGCATACCAGCCAGGACTGGCCCAATACCCTCCCCTCCCCCCAACCCGATAGCTTTGTGCAAAGGGAGCCATGAATAAC
The DNA here is from genome assembly GCA_009781495.1 of Cystobacterineae bacterium. GTDB lineage: Bacteria > Myxococcota > Myxococcia > Myxococcales > Myxococcaceae > WRKR01. The sequence goes on along the minus strand of WQYA01000001.1, from coordinate 12,871 downwards.
CCACACCCCGAAGCTTTCCCGGATATGCCTATGGAGGCCCCACCACCTCCTCCTCTCCCGCAGCGCATACCTTGGGTGACTTATGGTTATATGGCTGTATGCATTGCCCTTTTTGTGCTTGGCACCTTCATGGGCCAACACGAAGACTGGGTTCGCCATTTTGGCTTATATGCCCCCTATGTTAAAATTGGGCAATGGTGGCGCATTCTCAGCTGCCATTTCCTCCATGGCGGCATCTTGCATGTGTCCCTCAACATGTGGGTGGCCTATGGCCTGGGCCGCAACCTTGAAGCCTACATTGGCTCTGGGCTTTTTTTGTGGGTTTCTCTGTTGGGCGCATTGGGCACCGCCCTGTCGTCCATGTTGTTCAGCCCCGAGGCGCTGATGGTAGGCGCTTCAGGCGTCATTCTCGCCTGGGCGGGCGCCATGCTGCCTTTGGTGGGGCGCCAAGCCCGAAAAAACTTGCTTTTTTGGTTCATTCAAATTGCCGTTTTGAGTTTGCTGCCGGGTATCAGCCTTGCCGGCCACGCCGGCGGCGCAGCGGCGGGTTTTGTGGGCGGCCTGGCCTTGCTCCAACATGCCAAGGGGGGCCGTCGAGGCTGGCTGCTTTTGGCCTCTGCCGTTGTCGTTTTGCCGTGTATCTGGGCAGTCTATGGCCTTAGCCGAAACTTTTAAAATACCCTAGGGGTTTAGACAGGTTTAAACCCCCTTTAACAGGTGTCCATGGGGCTATGGCCATCCAACCTATGGGGCTCCTCTAGCGCCCTGGGGCTAAAAAAGCCCCGCACGGGGCGGGGCTTTGTTAACCCTTTGTTAAACCTGTCTTTTAAAGGCTAAGCTTAGTATGGATACCCTGGAATCCACGAATTGTCTCCGCAGCTGCTCCTTAGCCCCAAAAGAATGGTATCTGTACATGTTTTCTCATTTTTTAAGCACTCTTGAGCACCTTTTAGCGTTTCCCCCTCACATGCTGCATCTTCCCTTTCTTTTTTGTCTTTTGCATCAGAAAAGGTGCTGCAACCTGAAGCTTTAGGGTCCAGAATGCATTTGCAATTGCTGCAACTCTTATGATCTTTGCAATAAGTCTCCTGGGCATCCAATATAATGTCAGTAGCCCTCTCACAATCGTTCTTGGCGCAACCGAAGCTCATCATCGCCATGGCGGCGACCAACATCATCATCCATTTCTTCATAAACCATCCTTCCTTATTGAGAAAAAACAAAGGGTTCGGCTTCAAGGATTTGGGGGGCAACCCCTCAAACCTCTTTGAGTTCAACTCTAAAACAAAATGAACCCCTGTCTCTATGTCGTTGGAAGAAGGTATTTGTTACATACCCCAGCTATATATCATGAAGCCCTAGGGGTATCAGAGATACCCCAGGCCTGGTTTAGCCCAGTCTAAGCATGGTGTTATGGGTAGCCATAGGCGCCCGGGCATCAAAAAAGCCCCGCACGGGGTGGGGCTTTTTTAAACCTATATTTTTAGACACTTAAAAGGTGGGTTTAGTCCCTTCCTTCGCATGCGCGTTTTATTTCCGAAACCGCAAGGTCCCCACATTTTTTCTCATCCTTTAAGCAGGTTTCAGCCAATGTAAGCTCTGCTCCCTCGCATTTATCGTCTTCTTCATCTGTTGGGTCAGAATCAGGTTCGCAATCTTTCGAGTTGGGATTCAGGATGCACTCGCAAGCGTCGCATTTCTTATGACTTTTGCAATAAGTCTCCATCGCATCCTTCCCAACGTTACCAGCCTTCTCACAGTCGTTTTTGGAACAACCGAACATCATCATCGCCATGGCGGCGACCAACATCATCATCAGCTTCTTCATCTGTGTTTGCTCCTTAAGGAAAACTTCTGGCCAGCACAATTGACCATCGGTGATTCCCTACATCTAGTCGTGTTTTGCTGATAGTCAAGAAATCGTTTTGCAGCCTTTCCCGGGTTCAACCGCAAAAATAAACGAAATATTGAGACTTTAATTTAATTTTCTTCGCATGTGCGAGCGCAAGAGTTTTCTATAAGCCTTATAAAAGGGAAAGTGTCTGGGAAGCTTCCTCCCATTTCAAGCATGCTTTTCTTGAGGCCAGCCTACACTCAAAAGCCCCGCAGGGAGGCGGGGCTTCAAAAAACCCCGCCTGCATGGGCAAGCGGGGCTTGAGTCTAGGTCATACATTTCTTCAGACTTCGCTGCTTCCGGAGCGTTGTTTGCCTGCACTCTTCAAAGTCGCTTGGGCGGCGGACAAACGGGCAATGGGCACGCGGAAGGGAGAGCAGCTGACATAGTCCAGGCCAATGCCGTCAAAGAAGAAAATAGAGGCCGGGTCTCCCCCATGCTCTCCGCAAACCCCCAGCTTCATACCGGGGCGCGTTTTTCGTCCCTTCAGGCAAGCCATTTCCACCAACGCGCCTACGCCTTCGGTGTCGAGGGTTTGGAAGGGGTCCTTCTTCACAATGCCGGAGGCCTCATAGGCCGGCAAAAACCTTCCGGCATCGTCGCGGGAAAGTCCCCAGCCGGTTTGCGTCAAGTCGTTGGTGCCGAAGCTGAAAAACTCGGCCTCCTTCGCCAGCGAATCCGCACACAGGGCCGCGCGCGGAAGCTCAATCATCGTCCCATAGAGGTAGTCCAGCTTCACCCCTTGTTCTGCGAATACTTCGGCGGCTATCTTCTCCACTATTTTTTTGCAAATTTCTAACTCTTGTACGGTTGCGGCTAAGGGAATCATAATTTCGGGTACTACCTTCCCCTTCCCTTCTTTTTGCACCCCGCAAGCGGCTTCGAGAATGGCGCGCACCTGCATGGCATAAATTTCAGGGTAGGTAATGGCCAAACGTACACCGCGGTGGCCCAACATGGGGTTTTGCTCGTGGCGCTCGTCGGAGCGGCGCTTCAAGTCTGCCACCGTCAAACCCGTGGCCTTGGCCAAAGCGGCAAACTGCGCCTCGTCGGTCGGCAAAAACTCATGCAGCGGCGGGTCCAACAGACGAATGGTCACCGGCAACCCGGCCATCTGTTTGAAAAGCGCCACAAAGTCGGCGCGCTGCAGCGGCAACAACTTGGCCAGCGCCACTTCGCGCTCGGCCTGGGTGTCGGCCACAATCATCTCCCGCATCAACGGCACCCTGTCTTCCTCAAAAAACATGTGCTCCGTGCGGCAAAGCCCAATGCCTTCGGCGCCAAAATCCATGGCCACCTTGGCTTCAGAGGCTTTGTCGGCATTCGTGCGAATGCGCATGCGCCTAAACGTGTCGGCCCACTGCATCAACTCCTCAAAATGCGCGCCCGTCTGCGCATTCGTCATCGGCACCTTGCCCAAATAGACGGCCCCACCTTTGTCGTCCACCGAAAGCGTCACCTCGTCCCCTTCTTTGAGGACGACGGTTTTCTCAACGTGCCCGTCCTTGGCATAAATGGAAATGGTTGCCGTCTTCTTGGCATAGTCAATGTCCATGGCGGAGCAACCCACAATGCAGCATTTGCCAATAACGCGCGCAACCACCGCCGCGTGGCTGGTCATGCCGCCGCGGGCCGTGAGGATGCCGTTGGAAGCTTTCATGCCGTGAATGTCTTCGGGCGAAGTCTCGCGGCGGACGAGAATGACGCTCTTGCCTTCACCGGCCATACGCGCGGCTTCGTCTGCGGAGAAGGCCATGTGGCCACAAGCGGCGCCGGGGCCCGCGGGCAAGCCCTTGGCCAACAAGGTTTTGGGGGCGTCGGGGTTGACGGCGGGGTGCAGCAACTCGTCCAACTTGTGGGGGGGGACGCGCAGCACAGCTTCCTGCTTGGAAATGAGGCCCTCGTGCACCATTTCAACGGCCAGGCGCACGGAGGCGCGGCCGGAGCGTCCGCCTACGCGGCACTGCAACAAATAGAGTTTGCCTCGCTGAATGGTAAACTCAATGTCCAACATGTCGCGGTAGTGCTTCTCCAGCAGCTGATAAATCCGCACCAGCTCCTCATAGCACTCGGACATTTTCACTTCCAAAGCGTCGTCGCCGCCGGCTTTCTTCGTCACGTTGAAAGGCGTGCGTGTGCCGGCAACCACGTCTTCGCCCTGCGCATTCGGCAACCACTCGCCAAAAAATTCACGCTCGCCGGTGCGCGGGTCTCTGGTGAAGCAAACACCCGTTGCAGAGTCGTCGCTCAAATTGCCAAACACCATGGCTTGCACGTTGCAAGCGGTTCCCCACTCGTCGGGAATTTGGTTCATCCGACGATAGGCAATGGCCCTGTCGTTGTTCCATGACTCAAACACCGCGCCAATGGCGCCCCACAGTTGCTCCTTCGGGTCCGTCGGGAAGGGCTTTTGCAGCTTCTGTTCCACAATGGCCAGGGAGCGCTTCACCAGCTCCTTCAAGTCCTCTGCCGACAATGCGTTGTCGGGCACGGCTTGTTTGAGTTCCTCAGGGTTCAGCTTCTCCAAAGCCAACCCTTTGCGCTTGGCAACCTCGCGGCGGAGCTCGTCCAACTCCTTCTCAAAATGCTCCTTGGAAACACCCAGCACAACGTCGGAATACATGGCAATAAAACGACGGTAGGCGTCATAGGCGAAGTGGGGGTTATTGGTTTCCTTCGCTAAGGCCTGCACTATCTCCTCGTTTAGCCCTAAATTTAAAATGGTATCCATCATACCCGGCATGGAGGCCCGGGCCCCGGAGCGTACACTCACCAGCAAGGGCGCACTGGGTTTTCCAAAATTGCGGCCTACCTCTTTTTCCATACGCGCGAGGGCTTGCTCTACTTGGGCTTTGACGTTGTCAGGCAGCTTGGCTTCCTGCGTATAGCGCAAGCAAACTTCGGTGGTCAGCGTAAACCCCGGAGGGACGGGAATTCCCAGGTTCGTCATCTCCGCCAGGTTGGCGCCTTTGCCACCCAACAAGCTGTTCATGGAGCTGTCGCCGTCCGCTTGGGGGGCACCGAAATAATAACAGTCTTTATTCATAGTTTTCTCTTTGGTTAAAACCAACAAAACAAACCTCCTGGACACAAACTCCAGGAGATAAACTTCTCATATAAAACCCAGGACGCTGTTTAGCGGCCCAACCATGCCGCAAAACAAAAAAAAAACAACGTCTATGCCAAAAGACTGTGCTTAAAACAACAGTTCAAACCCACATTGGGGCTGATTTAGGGAAGCCCCCTCAGAGGGTTATGCAGGCGTAGATTCGCTGTCCTTATAACAGGATCCGCCCTTATAAATGGCATCCGCAATTTGGTGGGCGGAAGTCTCCAAACACCCAAAAGCCTCTTTGAGGGTTTGGAGGTTGTCGTCCTCCAGGTGTTTTTTGAGGTGGGCAATGTCGTCTTGAATGGCTTGCCTGTCCATGGGAGAGAGCACCTGGGCATATTCCTCCAATGCGTGCTCCGTCATCAGCAAAAGCCCCTCGGCATTGTTGCGCAGCTCCGCCAAAGAGCGCTTTTCTTCGTCCTGCTTTTTTTGCTGCTCGGCCTCAGAGACAATGCGTTTCATTTCGTCTTCTGAAAGTCCGGAGCGCGCGACGACGCGCACCTGCTGCTTTTTGCCTGTGCCCAAATCCTTCGCACTCACGTGCACAATACCGTTGGCGTCAATGTCAAAACTCACTTCAATTTGAGGGACGCCGCGCGGCGCAGGCGGAAGGCCCACCAACTCAAAACGCGCAAGGCTTGTGTTGTCATCGGCCATTTCACGCTCGCCCTGCAATACGTGTACGGAAACCAGGGGTTGGTTGTCTGTGGCCGTTGAGAAAATTTGGGACTTCTTGCACGGGAGGGTGGTGTTACGTTCAATAATACGCGTAAAAACACCTCCGGCGGTTTCAATACCCAAAGAGAGTGGGGTAACGTCCAGAAGCAGAACGTCCTTTATTTTCCCCTGCAAAACACCCGCTTGAATGGCCGCTCCCAAAGCAACCACTTCGTCCGGGTTGAGTTTTTTATATACCTCTTTTCCGAAAAAGCTTTGCACTTTCTTTTGCACCAAAGGCATGCGCGTCATTCCGCCAACCAAGAGGACTTTGTCCACTTGCTGCGCGGTGAGTTTTGCGTCTGCAAGCGCGGCGCGACAAGGCTCCAAGGTTTTGTCAACCAAGTCCTCAACCAAGGCTTCAAAGGCTTCGCGTGTCAAAACCTCGCTGAGGTGCTGAGGCCCAGAAAGGTTGGCGGCAATGAAGGGCAGGCTGATGTCGGTTTCGGTGACGCTTGAAAGCTCCTGCTTGGCTCGCTCAGCGGCCTCTTTGAGACGCTGCATGGACGTGTTGTCCTCGCGCAAATCCACACCGTGGAGCTTTTGGAAGTTGTCGGCCAAACTGTCGACAATGCGCTTGTCAAAGTCTTCGCCGCCTAAAAAAGTGTCCCCTGAAGTGGACATGACTTCAAAAATATCGCCATTCAATTCGAGAATGGAAATGTCGAAAGTCCCCCCCCCCAAGTCATAAACCGCAATCTTCTCACTTTGCTTGGAAGAGGACTCCAAAAGGCCATAGGCCAAGGCAGCGGCCGTAGGCTCATTAATAATGCGCAAGACAGAAAGCCCCGCAATACGTCCTGCGTCTTTGGTGGCTTGCCGCTGCGCATCATCAAAATAGGCAGGCACCGTAATGACAGCCTCCGAAACCGTCTCCCCCAAATAGTCCTCGGCAATTTGCTTCATTTTCATCAGCACACAGGCGCTGACTTCTTGAGGGCTCAACTGCCGCCCGTCAACTTCAAGCCAGGCGTCACCGTTGCCTGCGGCCACCATTTTGGCACGTATGCTTTGCGCAATACACTGCATTTCCGACTCGTCGAATTTGCGCCCCATGAGACGTTTGACGGAAGACAGCGTATTCCCCGGCCGCGTCGCCGCCTGACGCTTGGCCGGCTGCCCCACCAGACGCTCGCCGTCTTCCAAAATGGCCACCACCGAAGGCGTGGTACGCATGCCCTCATTGTTTGGAATGACGATGCTTTGGCCCCCCTCTATTACAGCTACGCAGGAGCTGGTTGTCCCCAAGTCGATGCCAATGGCTTTGCCCATTCTCTTTTCATTCTGTTTGCAAAGGCATATTTCAGCTCTTTTTTATTGAACCCCCCTTGTTTTATGAGGGGCCTAGGGGCTTAGCCCTTTAAAAGGCTTAAAACTCTAAGCAAATATATTGAGTTATAGAGAATTAGACTTCAGGCTCAAAAGACAAGGGGGTTTTCAGGAGTGGGGAGCATGTAGGGGAAGTATGCCTAGGCCTACTTGACGACTTGGCAAGTTGTTTTTTGCAGGTTATGCAGCCATATGTTTGCCAAACGTCCGCTTTATTGCCTGGTATGCCTTGCGGCAGGGATGTTGTGTATGCTGGCCTGTCCCAAGACTTTGCCGGCCCTCAGGGTAGAGGAGAAATACCAACCCGCCTATGACACAGAGGCCCAGGCTGCTTTTGAGCAGGCCATGGGCATATTGGAGGCGCAAGGGGCGGGCCCCGGCCTCAGGGCCCTGCTGGAAGTGGCCGAGCGCTATGCCAAGACTTTGGGTGGGCAGAGGGCCTTATGGGAGGTGGGGCGCCTGGCCTATGCGCGAGGGGACTATGCGTTGGCAAGACAGGCCATGAGTCGCTTCTACCCGGGGGCCAACACCCCCGAGGAGGAGTTGGAGGCCCGGCGTATTTGGGGCATGTCGGCTTTGCGCCTCTATGCTTTGGACGAGGCGGAAGCCCTTTTGCGTCCCATTTTGTCGAGGCTTTCCGCGGAGCACCGTGCGGAGGCAGAGAATGCTTTGGCCAGGGCAGGTGCGGGGGGCAAAGCCGAAAATGCGCTGGTGCTTGCCGCCGACGCCTGGGCGAGGACGCCCAATGAGGAGACATACCAGGCCTTGTTGGAGGAGTTGGAGTCGAGGGCCGACATGGACATGGTATGGAATGCCGGCACGAAGCTGGGCGCCGGGCATGCGGCATGGCCGTTGGTGCAATGGAAGCTTGGAAAGTTGTTTTGGCACATGGGCGAGCGCAACAAAGCCAAGGAGTGTTTTTCCTTGTTGGTGCAGAAGGCGCCCTCTTCGCCTTTTGCGCAGCAGGCGCAGGCCTTGCTTTTGCGCATGGAGCATATGGAGCAAACCAACCCGAAGCGTATTGGCGTCCTTCTGCCGCTTTCCGGGCGTTTTCGTGCTTTAGGTGAGGAAGTACGCCGGGGTTTAGAGTTAGCCCTAAGAGGAAGTGGTTTAGAGTTGGTGGTTTTAGACAACCAAGGGGACGCCATATTAACAGGCCAGCAAGTAGAGCAACTGGTAGAGGCGCAAGTCATCGCCATTATAGGCCCCATGTTGGGGGACGACAGCCGCCGTGCGGCGCAGGTTGCTGAAAATTTGCAGGTGCCTTTGCTGACATTGTCCCGGGCGGACAACATTACGCTGTTGGGGGGCTATATATTCCGCAACATGTTGACGGCGAAGGCGCAGACGCGCGCCCTTTTGGAGTGGAGCCGTCGTGAGCGCGGGGCGAAGAGTGCGGCGGTGTTGTTTCCGGACACTGCCTTTGGGGAGGAGATGGTGGAGGCCTTTTGGGAGGCGGCCTCCAAGGAGGGGATTCAAATTCGCGGGGCCGAGCGTTATGCTTTTGATCAAACGACATTCTCCGACGAGGCCAAGCGTCTGGTAGGCCGCTATTTCCTTGAGGAGCGCGCCGACTATGTACAGGAAGCCGCACGCATCCGGCAAAACATTGCCGATGATTTTGGGCGTCGCAAAGCCTTCGAGAAATTGCGCGGCCAGTTGCCGCCCATTGTGGATTTTGACGTGTTGTTTATTCCCGACAGTTGGCAGCGGGTGGGGTTAATTGGGCCTGCCTTAGCGGTAGAAGACGTTATTACGAATGCCTGCGACGCCAGAGATTTAGAGCGCATACGCCGGACGACGAAGCGGAAGGATTTGAAACCCGTCACCCTCATTGGGCCGAGCACCTGGGCTTCTCCGAATGGCCCCAGCGGATTGCCTTTGCTGTTGGAGCGCGGCGGAAAATTCGTCATGTGCTCCGTCTATGTGGATGGTTTTTTTGAAAGCAGCCAGCGCAAGGCGACGCGCATTTTCTCCAAAGCTTTCAGAGACAGCTATGAAGGCAAGGCGCCCAGTTTGCTGGCGGCGATGGGGTTTGACAGTGGTTTATTGCTAAGGGCAGCCCTAGCAACAGGGGTACAAACGCGGGAAGCTTTGAGGCGTGCACTCATGGACGTAAAGATAGACGGGGCGGCGGGGACGCGGGGTTTTGACATACAGCGTGAAGCCAAGCGCGAGTTATTTTTTCTACAAATAGGCCCCAAGGGTATTTATGAAATACCGATGAAGGGAGAAAGCTAGTGCATATTTTAGGCTGGGGCTATGCTAGGCCAACCGTTTTATTAACCGGTATTTTAACGTTATTAACCGGTATTTTATCCGCCTGTGTTAGCCTATCCCCTACCCCCCCTCATATTGTGGAAGGGCTGCGCCAAAGCCCCGAGGCCTGGGTGGTAGGCGCGCCCAAGGGCCTTGCCGACCCCGTTGTCCTCAACAACAAGAATTTCATATGGACGATAGCCCCCATGCCCGCGGGCCAAGAGGGGGCGGCCTTCTCGCGCATGACGCAGAAGCACGTGTTGGCCTCGTTGTGGACGCTGGAGACGGAAGGGGGCCAAACGCGGGGCCAGTTGCGCTGCGAGTTGCCGCTAAATGAGACGGCGTTTGACATAGAGGGCATGGCGTTTATGCCGGGGGGGGACATTCTGCTGGCAGCATCGCGCAACGGCAAACTCTATGCGGTGGACGTAAAAACTTGCAAGCAGCTACGAGAGGTACAGGTGGGCAGGCCCCTGGTATGCATAGCGATAGACGCGACGGGGGGGAGGGTAGCGCTAGGGGCAGCCGACGGCAGCGTGGGGGTATACGCCTGGCCATTTCCGGAGGGGGGGTTAGAGGAGGGGGGGCTATGGGAAGGGCTACACGCGGACGAGGTAAGGGCCTTAGCCTTCGACAAGGAAGGGCATTTATACAGTGGGGGTTTTGACAAGCGTATTGTGCAATGGCTGTTAAAGGAGGGCGAGGGGGGCAGCCGGTTCATATTAGAGAAGCAAAAGGAGTTTGGTTTTGAGGGTTATGTCAACGACTTTAGCCTTGACGCTATGGGGAAGACTTTAGGCATAGCGCTTTCCGAGGCAAAGGCGGAGCGTACCCTAGAAATACACCTCCGGGAGAAGCGAGGGGAGAAGGAGCCTGTGCGCCCCTGGGACGGAGGGGTATTGCTCAACATAGAGACGGGGGAGCAGAAGGCTTTTTTTGCGCACCGGGGGACGGTGACGACGGCGGGCATTTCTCCGGACGGGCAAATGTTGGCGACGGGGGGTTTTGACAAGCGTATTTTGTTGCACCGTCAGGGGGAGAAGACGTGGGAGAGGGCCTTGGGCTGGTCCGTGCGCCGTCTGCGTTTTTCGCCCGATGGCCGCTATGTTTGGGCCGCCGCGTGGACGCCGCAGAATGCGCAGGGCAAAGCCGGCAAGCCGTCCGCGCTGGCCTATGAGTTGTTGTTTGGGGAGGATGCGTTTATACACGCCACGCCACCCCTCCCCCCTTCTGCGGAGGACATAGCGCCGGCAGAAGAGGTAGCCCCCTAGGGTATTTGGGGTTAAAGGCCCAAGCCTAAGGCGAAACGGCCCTAGACCGATTCAAAGTTGAAATGAGCTTGGCGAGACACAAAATTTTCGAGCAGATTCCCGCGGCCCGGACTGAGGCCACCGGAGGCGTAGCCCAAGCTACGTCGAGGATGGCCGAGGGAGGAAGCGCGGGAAGATGCCGAAAAGTTTGTGTCGCAGCGGCTCATTTCAACTTTGAATCGGTCTAGCGGCGGGGGGGGAAGCGCCTTGAAGAGAAGCCGCGAGGGGGTGTTTTTTCCTCTTCTTCCATACGCTCCACCTCTTCGAGCATGGAGCGGGAGAGTTGGACGGAGGGGGCTTTTTTTTCGTCGTCGACGAAGGTTTCCTGGGGGGGCAGCGCGGGCTCTGCGCGTTTTGAGGTTTTCCTTGGAGGGCTGCTGGGGGGGGCAGGCGCAGCGGCGGAGGGGTTGAGCTCCTGTTGAAAGGGGGCGCGCATGGAGAGTGTAGGGCGGTTAGAGGAGACGACGGGGGGCGGAGGGGGCGTAGGGGAGATGAGGGGCACCGGGGGAGGGGGTTTAGGGGCCGGGGTTTTCGGGGTGCTGGGCCTAGGGGCCGCGGCCATTTCGCTGCTGTTTTGGAGGAGTTTGGCCTCGAAGGCGCGGAAGGCCTGGCGGAACTCTGGGGGGTCCGCCTTACCGCTTTCCCTATGCCGAAGGGAGGGGGCCCACCGTGTATGCACACTTTGGCCGAGGTTAACAATGGGGGGAGGGGGGAGGCCCCAGTGGGCGGGATCGAAAAACTCTTCGGTTAATTCGGAGAAGCCATAGGCTTGGGCTTTAGCGAGGAAGCCAGGGAGGATGCCGGTAGGGCAGTGGTAGCCCAGCATTTTCCCCTCGGCATTTTTGGCAATGGGGGTGAAGACGAAAATGTCCTGTGTCCTATATTCGCCTTTGTCGTCGAGGGGGAGGACTTCGCTGATGGCGATGGTTTTTCGGCTGCCGTCATTGAGGCGTTCGCAGCAGACGATGAGGTTAATGGCGCTGGCGACTTGGGCGCGCACGGCCACCATGGGCATTTCCACGGCGCTCATAAGGCAGAGGCTTTCAATGCGGCGCAAAGTATCCGTAGGGGTATTGGCATGGCAGGTAGAAAGGGAGCCGCCATGTCCCGTATTCATCGCCTGCATGAGGTAAAAGGCCTCGCCGCCGCGGACTTCGCCGACGACAATTCTGTCGGGGCGAAGGCGCAAGGCCGAGTGCAGGAGGTCACCCATGTTGATTTCGCCCTTGCCGAATTTGTCAGCGGGACGGCTTTCAAAGGAGACCAAGTGTTCCTGGTTGAGTTGCAATTCGGCGGAGTCCTCAATGGTGAGGATGCGTTCCTCGCCTGGAATCAGCGAGGAGAGGATGTTGAGCAAGGTGGTTTTGCCGGAGCCGGTTCCCCCAGAAACCATCATATTGAGTTTGGTTTCAATGGCCGCGCGTATCAGGGTAAGCATAGGCTCCGTAAGGGAACCAAATTTAAGCAAAGCATCCGGCGTGAGTTTACCCTTAAAGAATTTACGAATAGCGATGGTGGTGCCTCTTTTAGCAATGGGGGGCAGCACCACGTGGATGCGGCTTCCGTCGGGCAAGCGAGCATCCAGCCTTGGGGTTTCGTCGGAGAGGGGGCGGCCGACAAACTGGGCCATGTTGCGTGCGGCCCCCAAAAGGCCCTCTTCGGAGAAGCGCGCATCGGTTTTGGAGAGGCGGCCTTTGCGTTCAATCCACACGTCTTCGGGGCCGTTAATCATCACTTCGCTGACAGAGTCGTCGTCCAAATAGGGCACCACAGGCTTCAAAAAAGCCCGCAGGGATTCGCTGTACATGCTCATAGGCCCACTCTATATGAGTTTGGCCCCATGCGCGCAAAGCAAGCTTGCTTTTGCGAATTTTCTTTCTTGCCCTCCGGGGGGGGTAGGTTGTGACTTTTAGGGGGTTTGTATGGAAATTCCCCTCCGGGCAGGGGGGGATTTGCCCTCCCGGGCAGGAGGGGATTTGCCCTCCCGGGCAGGGTAAGTTTCTCACTTTGAGCGTTATTTATTAGGCCCTAGCGGGGGTGTTGCTGGGCCTGCGGCCCGGCTGTTTTTAAAACGGTTTTTTTGCCCTCCCGGGCGGGGTTATGGGTGCTGGGCCTGCGGCACGGGCATTTCCGCTGCGCGGGCGCTGCAGGTTTCGCCTACCGGCGAGTCACTTTTTTGTGTGACAAAAAAGTAACCAAAAAAACACCCTCTGGGGCCCTGCGGGGCTTAGGCAGCACTCGCGACCCCCT